>CABUBH010000003.1 GCA_902489775.1 uncultured Collinsella sp. | reverse complement strand
AGATGGGTGAATTGAACGCAATGGGGATGGAGAAGGCTGCAGCGAGAACGAGCGTGGAGATCCATACGGCCTTGTCTCTTAGGATTAGTTTGAGAAGGAGTCGACAGCACATTCAGAAGCACCTACGTTCCTCAAAGAATTGTTAGATTAAAAGTAACAGACCGGATGAAGGTACATGCGACGGGGCGAGGCGAATGGCTGAGCGGTATCGATATGCGGGTTTAACGGCATATCGACCACATAGATTATTAACTTGCATTTCTACCCGCCCTCTCCGTAGAGCCGCCGATACGCGCTTAGCGCACCCTCGGCGCGTCCGGCAGGCCTTGCGAAATGGGATCCGGGAGACTTCGGCGCAGCATCATCTTGCGGAATGCTTCTAATGAGCCTCCCATCCTTCAAAAACAGAATCTCATCGCACAGTCTATCGACCGAATCCAAGATGTGGGATGACATGATGATGCACGTACCAGAATCGGCCAGCTTCCTGAGAATCCCGGAATGCAAGTCCACCCTGCTGGGATCGAGCGCGTTCATGGGTTCATCCAACAGGAGGTACCGCGCACCCGTCGCATACGCAATCGCCAAGGTAAGCTGCTGCTTCATACCCTGGCTCAGAGCGCGGATCCTCATCTTCGCGAACTCGCCTATCTGCGTTTGCTCCACTACCTCCTCGATATCACGAGCATGCGGCCACATATCGCAAACCATCTTGAGGTGATCTTCCGCACGCAATCCGGGATACAGCAGCGTTCCCTCACCAGGTGCATAGAAGATCATAGAACGGACCTCTCTCGCACCCGTACCCTGCACCTCATCCAGAACGATGCTCCCGTCCACGCGAGGACCCGGCAAACCTGCCATCGCACGCAGCAACGTCGTCTTTCCATGCCCGTTCGGAGCGACGAGACCGTAGACCGTACCCGGGGCAAACTCAGCGTTCACCGAATCTACGAGCACCTTCTTTCCATAAGAGATCGTCAGCGTTTGAAGGTCAATCATCGAGATCATCCCCTTTCGATCTTCGGAACACCCAGGTGCACCAACAACGGAGATACGGCGCCCAAGACCACCAGCAGAGCGCCCGATGCGCCGACGACCTCTCCAAAAGGCATCGCGTTCGTCCCTCGCCCAAGGAACCCAATCGTCCCCACCTGGGAAGCGGGATCAAACGAGGCGAATGGAGCCAGCAGCGCGGCGCCCATGCCCGCGCTTTCAACATGAGCGCTCAACGAACCCAACACCAAGAGAACCGCGCAAACCACTCCGGTGACAACGGGGCTGCGGCTAATCGCTGCTGTCAACGCAGCGACGACGGAAATCACGCCGTATGCCATGACCAGCAACGGAACGCTACGCAACACCGCCTCCCCCACCATGGACGTTGTCGAAGCCCCCGCTCGAATGAGAGCGACGGGATACTCCGATCCACCCGCACCGTTCTTAATCAAGGACACAACTGCAGCGGGAACCATCGACACCAAAAGCAGCGTCAAGCCAAGCAGGAGAGACAACGCAACAGCCGTCAGAAAACGCACATGCGCTGTTGCGGGGACTTGGAAAACCAGAAGGGAACGGCACTGCAGGTGGGTGCACGCAAGCGATGTGACAACCACGGGCAACAGCCAAAACAAGGAAGGAAGCGCTGCCTGGAAATACGAAAGGAGGATTAATGGGGGCATCTTCGTACTTAACTCGTAAACCTTGGGGTCCGGCAAGCTCGCGATCGACTCGAGCAGAAGGGCGCGCGCCTCCGCACGAGAAGGAGTCTCCGGCTCGATTCCGATCGATTGCAGGAGGGTCGCATCCGCCGCGCCCAGTTCGCCTCGAGCGCGCTCGTACGTCGCAAGGCTTCGAAACCCCTCCGCAGGCGTAGGCGCGTACACAAAACCCGAAAGAGCATCTCGCATGTCTTCCAGGGCCGTTTTGCCCTCGACATCCATATTCGCAGCGTCCTGCTCTAGATACCGATCTATTGAACGGAGCTCCCCATCCCTATACCGAACAGCGGAAACGTCATCAGCGTCAGGAAACACCTCGACCAGAGCCGGGGCCAGCATCGTCGTCGACATTGCAATCGCGCATACGGCGAGGGCAGGAGAATGCAGGAGCAGTTTCCCCATCGTTCTTACGTATGCAACGGCGGAGGCACAAGCGCTCGAACGAGTTGCCGCTCTCGATGCGGTGAAGGAACCTCTCTCAAGACAAATCGGGGGCATCGGGCGCGCGCAGCCGCTCTTTCCAGCAACGCAAAGCAGGCTAATTGCCAGCACCTCGATCCCGATTGCGCATACGAGGGTAATCGCGCCACGCTCGAAGCAAAGTCCGGGCAGATTCACTATCTGCGTTGTCGGGTACGGGCTATAGGCGCCGACGGTCAACTCAGTGTTCGCATACGTAAGGGGATTCAACAGGGCGAACTCACGTAAAGCGATGGATCTTCCGTAATACCCGGGAACCATCGTCACCCCCATCAGGGCACATACGAACACGATTCCAAGCGTAGGGTTATTGGCAATCTTCACGGCAAGGTGAACGACAAGCGAGATGAACGCTGCCACCAAGAATTGCAAGATGGCCGTCTGCGCGAACACCAGCCAAGCCGGTTTGATAACCGGAGTCGCATATTGAATGTAGCCTATCGGATAGAACGGCGAGCCCGGGCCATTCTTCACAAGCGCGGCGATTATCCCTGGAAGATTGATGGCGAGGACGGCAAGCATTGCAAAAACACTCGCCCATACGCTCGATGCAACAAGTCTACCCAGCTCGCCCATCGGTGCCTGGATGATGAGCTTTTCACGTTTGCTAAGACGCGCGGCAAGGAACGAGACGGCAACGGCCGTTGCGACCCATAGCAAGTACTCCTTCGATCCATCATAATAGGTGTACTCTCCATCCGATATTTGCAGAAACGGAAGTAGGGGAGAGAGCGGTGCCAAGATAAGACGTCCCGCGGCAAGAGGGTACAGAAGCGCGGGCATGCTTGATGAAGAGGTATAGACACCGTCCTCCCCCGCATTCACAAGCGCATCCGCATAGGATGCTGACAATTCCTGCTCAACACGGGTTATTCCCGACTCGAGGTATTCGACCCGTCCGTCGATGCCAGCCGCGCTCCTGAAGACGGGCAGAGCACAAAGAACCATCAACGCAACAACGACAACACAGAGCGACCTGGAGGAGAGAAGCGACCTAAAGATCGCCTTCGAGATTTTGAGCAT
Organism: uncultured Collinsella sp.; assembly: GCA_902489775.1. Classification (GTDB taxonomy): domain Bacteria; phylum Actinomycetota; class Coriobacteriia; order Coriobacteriales; family Coriobacteriaceae; genus Collinsella. The sequence continues at coordinate 75,479 of CABUBH010000003.1, read as the reverse complement.
ATTCATCGCCAACCTTAACCTCATCCAGTCGGAACAGAGGGGCCGAACAAAATGCTCGGCCCTTCCTCGCATCTAGTAGGTGCTATAGACAAATTGCCATTTATCAGTTGTGCCAAGAACACCACAGGAGCACATTGCAGCGAGGCGGGATTCCCTATGATGCGCGGATCGGCGATAGCCATTTCGGTAGGAGATCGTCTTGTAAGAGATGTAGAACATCGAGATGCTGTGCCCGCTTACGCCGCGAGGACAGCTGTAGCTCCAGTAGGTATCGACGACGTCGTCCGTATACCCGAGGGGCTCAACGAGGGCACACTGGCTGCTCTCCTGGGAAGGAGGCATCGGGGTATCCGCAAAAGCGGGGGCTCCCGGCAGCAACAGACAAAGAGCGAGGCCGAGGAAAACCAAGAGCTTACACGACTTAACAGTACTGAACATAATCCTCTCCAATCTAGAGGGGTTTCAGTTGCAGCATGCTGTGATTACTTGCCGGCAAAGTCAATTTAACATAAACTGTTAAAAAGTAACCTGAGTTTTTTAAATTCTTCGGAGGTTATTATGAGTTCCGACAATCGCACTCCCCGGCTTCATTCCTTCCGCATCGCATGTGCGATAGCCTCTGCGACCCTTTGCGCCACCGCCATCGCACAAGTGGCGTTCTCCTTAAAGCCAGCAATCGAAGTGCTCGACAACCCTGTAATTGCAGACTCCCCCGCGTATCCAGCCCTTGCGATCTCGACATTGGTCCCTGCCGTCATCGGTATCGCTACGACCATCCTCAGCGCCGTTCTCGTGTGGACGATCAAGAGCGGAGACCCCTTCAAGAAAGGGTCTGCGACATGCTTGAAGGTGCTCGGCATTCTCTTCGTTGTTCAAGCTGCCACCAGCCTCTACGCCGGCTCACTCAAAACCTCCGTTTCGATGTTTGGCGGCGAGGGGGCCGTCGGCGCCCAAGAGATCGCTTCATCATTCGATTGGACCTCTCTGGTTCTCGGCATCGTCCTGTTCATGCTTTCCCAGCTCTTCTTGTACGCCCGAGAGCTGTACCTCGACTCCGACGAGATTGCGTAAGGAAACGCCATGCCCGTAATTGTTCGCCTCGACAAGATCATGGCCGAGCGAAAGATTTCCTCGAACGAACTTGCCGAAAGGATTGGAACCACGCCCGTGAACCTGTCCCGTATTAAAAAAGGGCATATTCGCGGCATTCGCTTCAACACACTCGAGCAGCTATGCCTCGCCCTTCGTTGCCAACCCGGAGACCTTCTCGAAGTCATGAGCGAAGAGGATGCCCGAAAGGAGTTCGGACTCGATTGGTCCGCCGAGGATTAGAGGGCGGTCGTACTCGCCCTGCACACGGGGATGCGAATCGGCGAGGTCTGCGGCCTTCGGTGGTGCGATGTGGATTTCGAGGCGTGTCTGATCTCGGTCAGGCACTCGGTGGCATACGCGAAGGGGATGGGCTCGTTCATCAAGGACACCAAGACCCATGACGCCAGGGGTATCCCCATCGACCCGGTCGGCCTACTCCCCTTCCTGAAGGAGACCCACGAGATCGACTGCGGAAAGCTGCGCTTGCGCGGCCTTACCGGGGCGGTCGAGATCGGGGACTGCTACATCCTGTCGGAGCCGGGCGCGACCTTCGCGACGACAAGCTATATCCGCAGGGCGTTCAAGACGTTCTCGGAGACCAACGGCCTCATGGGCACCAACGACGAGCTGATCACGTTCCACGGCCTTCGCCACACGTTCGCAACGCAGTGGATCCGCCAAGGCGGCGATATCAAGGCGCTCCAATCGATCCTCGGCCACAAGGACGCCATGGCGACGCTCAACGTCTACGCCGACATCGAGCCCATCTCCAAAATCCATAACATGCTGCGCGCCACGCCGTGCCTTTGGCGCGGGCACCTCGGACCGAGGGTCGATCCGGGTCCCATGTTCCAACAGAGGATCCAGGAGTCCATCGAGACGCTCCAGGCGTTCGGCTACGGCATCACCGAGCCGGACGACCGAAATATCGCCATACGCGACGTGAAGACGAACAGTTGGCTCTAGCTCACCGAGTACGCGGCAGTGCTGGGCCCATCCCAACTGAGGTCACGGTGGTCCGATAGGGGCGCCGCCCGCGGCATGCGCCGCGGAGCGGTATCCCCTACCGAAGGGCGGGGATGCCCTCCGCTTCCAGTTCGGAATCAGCCGTCGGAGGCGTTCGGCTGACTGCGGGAACGGCCTGTCCGCTCAATGTGTTCGGCTGAGATCGGAAATCAACCCAACACGAGCCGGACACGCGCCAGACGGCTCTTCCCCGTACGGCCTTCCCCCTTACGCTCATGTTGCAGGCATGTAACGCCGCAGCGAGCGCGCCTTTTTTGCGCCAGACAGGTACAATGATGAACACTGTACCGTAGCGGAGCGCCCCGCGCGCGCCGCAACCACGCGAAAGGGTTTCCCATGGCCGAGATCTCGTCCTCCCGCATCGTCATCACCGTCCTTGGCAAGAACCGCCCCGGTATCGTCGCCGGCGTCACCCGTGTTCTGGGCGAGGCCAACGTCGATATCCGCGACATCACGCAGTCCATTATCGAGGACATCTTCACCATGACCATGCTGGCCGACACCGCCGAGTCCAAGCTCGACTTCGCCGAGCTGCAGAAGGCCCTGGCCGAGGCAGGCGAGCTTTCGGGCGTCAACGTGTCCATTCAGCGCGAGGACGTCTTTAACTTTATGTACCGCCTGTAGCGAACAAGCCGCTCGGGGCAGCTTGACGTCATATCGTCCAAGCGCGCCGCCCCAAAGCGGACCGGAGAGGAGCGCGCATGGCCTACGACGCCAAGAAAATCTACTACCGCTTCGACGATCACCTGAGCCGCCTGGTTCTGGATTACGAGGCGAGCCGTCAGATTTCGCCCGAAAGCGAAAACCTCTACCACGGCCTGCCGACCGACCCTTATGACGAGGACCTGTTTGTCGAGCACAATGTCAAACGCGGCCTGCGCAATGCAGACGGCTCGGGCGTGGTCGCGGGCCTCACTCGCATCTCGGACGTACATGGCTACAACAAGGTCGACGGTAAGGTCGTGCCCGATCAGGGCAAACTCACGCTTCGTGGCTACAGCATCGAGGATCTGGTCAACAACGCCCAGGCCGAGAATCGCTACGGCTACGAGGAAGTCGCCTATCTGCTTATCACGGGTTCGCTGCCCAACAAGGAAGAGCTCGACGGCTTTTGCGAGCGCCTGGGCGCCTTTAGACATCTGAGCGACGAGTACGTCAAAGAGTTCCCTATGACCACGGTGTCGTCGAGCATCATGAACGTGCTCCAGCGCGCCGTGCTGCTGCTCTACGCCTTCGATGCCGAACCAGACGTGATCACGCCCGAGCATGAGATCGACGTGGCTATTTCCATGCTCGCACGTCTCCCGCGCATCGCCGCCTTCGCACACATGGCCTCGATCGCCAAGCTTCGCGGCTCCGAGGTTCACGTGCCGCACCCCACGCCCGGCCTCTCCACCGCCGAGACCATCCTACAGGTGCTCCGCGGCGGTATGGCGTTCACCCGCGATGAGGCCATGCTGCTCGACGTGATGCTCATGCTGCATGCAGAGCACGGCGGCGGCAACAACTCCACGTTTGCCTGCCGCGTGCTGTCCTCCTCGGCCACCGACCCGTATTCCGCCTACGCCGCGGCCATCGGCTCGCTCAAGGGCCCGCGCCACGGCGGCGCCAACGCCAAGGTCGTGTCCATGCACGAGGACATCCGTGCGCATGTCTCCAACTGGGAGGACGAGGACGAGGTCGCAGCCTACCTGAGCAAGATTCTCGATAAGCAGGCCTTCGACGGCACGGGCCTCATCTACGGCATGGGCCACGCCGTCTACACGCTGAGCGACCCGCGCGCCGAGGTCTGCCGCCGTTACGCGCGCTCGCTTGCCGCCAAGAAGGACTTGGGCGAGGAGTTCGCGCTCATCGAGCGCATCGAGCGCCTGGCCCCGCAGGTGATGCGCGACCACGGCATGACCAAGCCCATCTGTGCCAACATCGACCTGTACACGGGCTTTATTTACAAAATGCTCGGCGTGCCCGAGACGCTCTTTACACCGCTGTTCGCCGTCGCCCGCATGGCCGGCTGGTCGGCGCACCGCATGGAAGAGCTCTTCTGCGCGCACCGCATCATCCGTCCCGCGTATCGCCCGGTTATCGAGCCGCTGGAATACAAGCCGCTCGCCGATCGCTAGGACGCGGACCGTTATAGAACCCGAGCGTGGCCAGGGCATCACCGCCCTCGGCCACGCTTTTTATGCCAGTAGAAAGGATCGCAGCGAATGATTGTGTTTTCCGATATGGATGGAACGCTGCTGACGAGTGATAAGCAGATGAGCGACGCCGCCTGGGCGATGCTCGACGAGCTTGCGCGACGCGGTATTGAGTTTGTGCCCTGCACGGGGCGCCCGCTGTCGGGCGTCTTTGAGCCCATCCCCGCCGTACACTACGCGGTCTGCGCCAACGGCGCCAGCGTCTGGCAGCTCGACGACGGTATGCCCACCGATACCTCACGTGCTACGCGCATTTTGAGCCGACCGCTCGACCGCGCCATCGCCCACCGCGTCCATAGCATTGCCGCCGGCCATGACGTCACCTTCGATATCTTCGCGGACGGGCAGTGCTTCCTCCCCCGCTCGCTCTACACGCGCCTAGACGAGTTCTGTGGCGGCGACCCGCACATCGCGGCTTCGCTCAAGCGCACACGAACACCGATCGACATGGATATCGACAGCAAGATCGACGAGGTCGAGACACTCGAACGCATCGCCATGTACTGGCACGACCCGGCCGATCGCGACGCCATCGCGGCTGCGCTTGATTCGCTCGGCGGGATCGAGGTCACGCGTTCGTACGCCATGAATATCGAGGTCATGGGCGAGGGCGCTACCAAGGGAACGGCCCTCACTTGGCTATGCGAGCACCTGGGCGAGCGTCTCGCCGACGCCTGGGCCTTTGGCGACAACATCAACGACATCCCCATGCTGCAGGCGGCGGGCCACGGCATGGCCATGATCAACGCCGAGCCCGAGGACCGCGAGGCCGCTGACGCCATCACCGAGTTCGACAACGACCACGACGGCGTCGCCCGCACCATCATGGCCACCCTCGCCTAGTCATCGGCTAGTCATTGGGGACGTTCTTAAACGACTAGTCGTTGGGGACAGTCTTCGCGAAAAAGCTGCAAGGACTGTCCCCCACTGCCGGCAGAAAAGGAACGTCCCCATCTGCCGGATTAGGAGAGACTCTCCAGCACGCGACGGAGCTCATGCTGAACGGCGTGGTCGCGGTTGCAGCCTACGACGCGATCGGCCACCGCCTTAAGCGCGGGGCGCGCGTTTTCCATCGCGCAGCCCGTGCCGACAAAGCGAATGATCTCATAGTCGTTCATCGAGTCGCCAAACGCCATGACCTCGTCGCGCCCAATGCCGTAATGCTCCGCAAGCTGCGCGATGCCCGAGGCCTTCGACACGCCGGGCTGCATGGCGTCGATCCACGCGTTGCCCGAAGGCGCAAAGGTAAAGAGCTGACCGAGCTCGCGCTGTAGCACGTAGGCGCTGTCCATAACGGCACCGTCGTCGCAAAAGATGCTCGCCTTGATGATATTTACGCTGGGATCGGGCAGCTCCCAAATACGCTCGGCATTGGGAAGGTCCTTATCGACCTCACACACGAACTTGCACTCGTCATCGAGCAAAAAGGACTTGGTTCGGTCAAAGAGTGCAAGATGCAGATTGGGAAACGTCGCGACGGCCTGGGCGAGCTTTCGAATCGCCAGGTGCGAATATACCTCGCGGTCTACCATTTTGCCGTCGGCGTAGACCTGGGCACCGTTAGCTGCGACAAAGTCCATCTTGTCGCGAACGGGCGCAAAGAACTCACACAGGCGATCGTAGCGGCGACCTGACGATGCGGCAAAATACACGCCATGCTCGCGTAGCGCCAAAATCAGTTCGTAGGTCTCGGGAGGCACCTGGCTGTTTTCGTCAAGCAACGTGCCGTCCATATCGGATGCAATCAGTTTAAACATAGAAAAGCTCCCTTCGGGCTTGTTGGAATCGAACGTGTATCCAATTCCAACGTACCCAAAGGGAGCTCAGGTAAGACTCCGCGGGCGCAAACGTTACATGGACCTAGCAAATAGCACACGCGCGCCAGAGGTCCCACGGTCGCAGCGTCAGGCGACACGTCAAAGAGTGTCCCCAATGACTAGTCGTTTAAGAACGTCCCCAATGACTAGTCGGCGTAGGTGAAGGCGGTGACGTCGAACATGCCCTCGGGGCGGATGCGGAGCGTCGGGATGACCGGCAGGGGCAGGAAGATGATGCCCATGATGGGGTCGAGCGGCGGCTCAATGCCCATGGCGCGCGCCTTGACCATAAAGTCGTCGTGCTGCGCGGCAACGTCCTCGGCCGTGCCCTCGCTCATCAGGCCACCGAGCGCCAGCGGAATGCGCGCCACGACCTCGCCGTTGCGCACCAGCACGTGGCCGCCCTGGCCCACGGCCTCAACGGCAGCCATCATATCCGCCGCATTGTCGCCCACCACGCACACGTTGTGCGAGTCGTGGCCGATCGTGGAGGCAATGGCACCACCGGTGATGGTGAAACCGCGCACCCAGCCGCGACCGATATGCTTGCCGACCAGGCCCAGGCCAGCGGGGCCGTCGCCATCGGCGCCCTCGGCCTGCAGCGACACGCCGCGGCCATGGCGCTCGATCAGCATAATGCGGCGCAAGTCCTCGGCGCTCTCGGGGCGGGCCATACCCGTGATAGCCATACCCGGGATGACATCGATAACGGCCTCGCCCGGCTTAAAGGCATAGTCAAACACGTCGAGCGAAAGCTTCGGCAGCTTAACGGAGGCGCGCAGCTCATCGGCAAGGGCCGCAACCTCGGCCATCTCGGGTGCAATCTCGCCCACAAAGGTGCCATCCTGCGCCACCAGAGCACCGGCGGCATATACGCGATGCGGAGCCGTGGCAAACGTCAGGTCGTTGAGTACCAGCAGGTCGGCACGCTTGCCCGGGGCGATGGCGCCACGCAGTTCGTGCGGGTCGCGGCAACCGTGGTCCAGGCCAAACGCCTCGGCCGTAGAAAGGGACGCCATAGAGATGGCAACCACGGGGTCAATACCGGCCTCGATGGCCACGCGGCAGGCATTGTCGATCATGCCGGCCGAAAGCGCATCGGAGGGAGCGCGGTCGTCGGTCGCAAAGCAGCAGCGGCGGGAGCGGGCAGGATTCTCCAGCAGCATCGGGGACAAATTGGCCAGGTCGTGGCTGCACGTGCCCTCACGCAGCATCACATACATGCCGCGGGACAGCTTGTCGAGTGCCTCCTCGGGAATCGTCGACTCGTGGTCGGCGATAATGCCCGCTGCGGCATAGGCGTTGAGGTCCTTACCGGCAACGAGCGGCGCGTGGCCGTCAACCTGTTTGGACGGCGTCTGGTTGGCAGCATCGATGCGAGCACAGGTCTCGGGGTCGGCCATAAAGACGCCCGGCAGGTTCATCATTTCGCCCAGACCAAAGACATCACCCGGATGCTCGACAAAAAACGTCTGCATATCGGCAGCCGAAATAACGGCACCGGCCTGCTCGTCGGGCAGCGCGGGCACGCACGAAGGCATCATGTACTTGATGGAGATGGGCGCACGACGACCGTCCTCAATCATAAAGCGCAGGCCGTCGAGACCGGCAACATTGGCGATCTCGTGACTGTCGGCAATGGCGGTGGTAGTACCGCGCGTCGCGGCCATGCGAGCATACTCGGCGGGACGGATGTTCGAAGACTCGATATGCAGATGCCCGTCAATAAAACCGGGAGCGAGATAGCGACCCTGGCAGTCGATGACCTCAGTTGCCTCGTAGGTGCCAGCAGCATCGTCGCGACCATCGTAGAGCACGCCGACGATCACACCGTCCTTGACGGCAACGCTACCGGGCGCCACACGCTGGCCATACACGTCGACGATCTGCGCATTGGTAAACAGTGTGTCGACGGGCACGCAACCCTCGGCGGCCTCGATCACAGTCCTCATGACCTCAACGGACATACATACTCCTTTAACTGTAGAAATAACCGCGGAGCGGACAAACCTTCACCGCAGCAAGCCAATAGCCATTGTATGCCCAAACGATGGGTCAACAATACGCCTCTCCGCTTAACGGCACCGCCAAATAATCCCTCCGTCCCCAAGGGATCATCGTAATCAAAAAGGCCGCAGCCGGAATCATTCCGGCTGCGGCCCTATTGCACATGTTAGGTTGACCTACTTGCTAGACCAACTTGAAGCCCTTGCGCTTGCCCACGGAGAGGGTGTCGCCCAGCTTGAGGGCGCTGGGATCGATGTTATAGCTCTTGGGAGCCACGGCCTTGCCGTTGATTTTGACGCCGCCGCCGTCGATATCGCGACGAGCCTGGCCGGCGCTCGCCGAAAGACCCAGGTCCTTGAGCAAGCCGGCGAGGTAGATCTGGCCCTCGTCGTTGACGATCAGCTCAACGTGCTTCTCGGGGAAGTCGGCGAGCTGGCCCTCCTTGAATACGCGGTCGAACTCGGCCTGAGCCTCGTCGCCGGCGCCGGCGCCGTGGTAGGTGTCGCACAGGTCGCGGCCCAGAGCGCGCTTGAGCTCGTAGGGGTCGGCAGAACCATCGGCCAGGGCGGCGTCGATCTTGTCGACCTCGGCCGGGGTGAGCGAGCTGGCCAGACGATAGTACTTGCCGATCATCTCGTCGGGGATGGACATGGTCTTGCCGAACATATCCTTGGGCGCGTCGGTCAGGCCGATGTAGTTGCCATAGGACTTGGACATCTTGCGGGTGCCATCGGTGCCCTCGAGCAGCGGCATGGTGAGCGCGATCTGCGGCTCCATGCCCATCTTCTCCATGAGCTCGCGGCCGGCGAGCAGGTTGAAGAGCTGGTCGGTGCCGCCCATCTCCACGTCGGCCTTGATCTGCACGGAGTCAAAGGCCTGCATCACGGGGTACAGGAACTCGTGCAGGGCGATCGGCGTCTGAGACTGGTAGCGCTTGGTAAAGTCGTCGCGCTCAAGGATGCGGGCGACGGTGAACTTGGAGCATACCTGCAGCAGGCCGGCCAGGTCCATCGAAAGGATCCAGTCACCGTTGTGCACGATGGTGGTCTTCTCGGGATCCAGGATCTTCATGGCCTGGCTCACGTAGGTCTCAGCATTGGCCTCGATCTGCTCCTGCGAAAGCTGCGGACGCGTGGAGTTCTTGCCCGAGGGGTCGCCGATCAGCGCGGTGCCGTTGCCGATGATGAGGGTGACGTTGTGGCCCAGGTCCTGGAACTGGCGCATCTTGCGCAGGGGCACGGCATGGCCCAGGTGCAGGTCGGGGCTGGTGGGATCGACGCCGAGCTTGATGTTGAGGGGCTCGCCCTTCTCAAGCTTCTTGCGAAGGTCGGCCTCGGGGACGATCTTGGCAGCGCCCGAGGTGATGATACGCATTTGCTCGTCAACAGACAGCATTGGGTATCCTCCTTTTGCTATAGCACCCTCACCGGATACGGCGGTGCTCGAAGTTCATAAACCTACTAATAATAACCAAAACAGCGCGGCCGAACACCTACGACAGGAAAATCCTCGTCCTGCCGCATGCGTCGACAGCGACCGGCAGACGCGTGCCGTCGCGCTCGACTAGATAGCGCGTCTGCCGACGGCGTTGGCAGTCACGGCAATGGACCTGCCCCGTTGCATCGGTAGCACAGGTACCCTCGGCGGTCAGCAGGCAGTGCTCGCACACCATAAGCTCAGGGCGGTCGGCATCGACGGGACCCAAGACGCCGGGGCAATCGGCGAGGCCGGCAACGCGCCCGGCGTCGTTGGCGACAAGCTCAGCCGGCAGATGCACGCAACCCGCGCCAAGCCCGCGCAGCCAAGCAAGCGTGGCACGATTCGCGCAGAACACCGGCGCTGCCACGTCAAACATCACGCCCAGCTCACGAGCCATCGCCACCTGCCCCAGGTTGCGACAGACCACGCGCCCGGCACGCCGCATTAGCGACCGGGTCCGCTCGGCATCGTCCACGCGGCAGACCTCGTCGAGCACCACGGTCGCATCGGACAGATCGAGCTCGTCATGCGGGTCGGTATCCATCAGCTGCCAGGCAAAAGCCACGCGAGCGGGAACCCCCTGCTCCGGCGACTCCATCAGCTCCCCCGTCGATGCATCGTCATCCACCGTGCCGCCTTCAAACGGCAGAACCTCAACAGTGTGCTCAACAGGTACAGCAGTGTCCGCCTCGGCCCGCATGCGCTCCAACGCCGTCGCCGTCTGCTCCAACACACCGGCACTGCGAATCAGATAGACCTCGCAGCCCGTGTCCACCTTGCGCTTGCAGTGCACGACAACGCACTCCCCCGCCGCAGCGTCCCCCGGACAGGGCACCTGAGGCCAGCGCTTGGGCACGTCGGGCCGCGCGTCGGCGCCCGGGTAAAACCGGATCTCGAGCGTATCGCCCGCAGCTACCGCGGCATCGAGCTCGACGGTCACCTCTTCGTAGCCCACCGCCACCAAGCGGCCCACGCGGACACCTTGGTTAATTGCGCGCTCAAAGCTCATGAGCTCGGCACCCGATCTCCCCCGCAGATACGCATCGGTGAACCCACGGTTGAACGACCTACCCAGCTCACGCTCAAGCTCCGCCACGATATCGGGCTCCCACGCGCCGTCGCGCACCATATCGAGCGCCCGGCGCCACACCCGCACTACGTTGAACACATAGTCGGGATTCTTCATGCGCCCCTCGATCTTGAGCGACGCCACGCCGGCGGCAACAAGCTCGGGCAGGTGTGCAATGCCCAGATAGTCACGTGGGCACAGCAGGCGGTCGCCCTCAACGGAAACAACGCTCTCCCCCGCCTCGTCCACCAAGTCATATGCCAGACGGCACGGCTGTGTGCAGTCACCGCGCATCGCCGAGCGAGCGCGCCGCAGTGCCGAGAACTCACAGGCGCCCGAGTAACCGATGCAAATGGCACCGTGGCAGAAAACCTCAATCGGCACGGCCGTGGCGCACAGCGCGGCAATCTCGTCGACCGTCAGCTCGCGTGCCGTCGTCACGCGCTCGACTCCCAACTCGTCGGCAGCCAGTCGCACGGCGCCCTCGCTATGGACGCCCGCCTGCGTGGACAGGTGAATCTCGACCCCGGGAATCGCCGCGCGCAACGCGCAAGCCAGCCCGGCATCCGCCACGATCAAGGCATCGGCACCCAACGCATACGCGTGCGCTCCCAGCGCCACCGCGTCTGCCAACTCGTCGTCGAACACAAAAACATTGAGCGTCACGTACACACGCACGCCATGGGCATGCGCCACGGCGCAGCCGCGCGCAAACTCGTCATCCGTAAAGCCGTGAGCGCTCACGCGTGCGTTATAACCGCCCAGACCCGCATAGATGGCATCGGCGCCCGCCGCAACAGCCGCGAGCATCTGGTCGAGTCCGCCCGCCGGCGCCAGCAGTTCGGGCAGCGCCGCCCCAGCGACCCCCGACCCATTCATACATTGTCCGTTCGGCCCCATCGCCCGAATCGCCATCGGCAAACTCCTTACCAAGGTATGCATTCACTCTGAAAAATGCCGTCTTCCAGCATACACGAGGCCTCGCGCGCCCCGTTTGGTTTATCGTGTAATAACTTATGTCCATCCTGCCCCGACGGCACATCCGCCGTCCGGCGCGACATACCTGGAGGTCAATATATGGGTCCTCGCCAACGACAGGGACGCAGCCGTTCAAAGACGCATGCCCTGCCCATGATCCTGCTCTCGTTTTTGGGCTTTCTGCTGATTGCAGGCGTAGCGTTTGGCATCGGCATGGTCGGCAACGTCAACCGCTGGCTGTCCGATCTGCCCGACTACACCGACGCCAACGCCTATCTGGTGAGCGAGCCCACCGAGATCGTCGACTGCAACGGCAACAAGATCGCAAGCTTCTACACGCAAAACCGCAAGTCCATCACCAAGGACCAGGTTTCCCCGTACGTGCTGCAGGGCACCGTCGACGTCGAGGACGAGCGCTTCTACGAGCACGGCGGCATCGACCTGTGGGGTATCGCGCGTGCCGCGGTGGCAACCCTCGGCGGCGGCCACGAGGGCGCCTCGACCATCACCCAACAGCTGGTGCGCAACACCATTCTGCAGGAGGAGCAGTTCGACTCGACCATCGAGCGTAAGGTACGCGAGGCCTACATCGCCATCAAGATGGAGGACATGTACTCCAAAGACGAGATCCTCATGATGTACCTCAACACCATCTATTACGGCCACGGCGCCTACGGCATCGAGGCCGCGGCCGAGACCTATCTGTCCAAGAGCGCCGCCGACCTCACCCTGAGCGAGGCCGCGCTGCTGATCGGCCTTCCCAACTCGCCTTCGCAGTACGATCCCACGGTCAATCCCGACCTGGCGCTGTCCCGTCGCAACAAGGTCCTCGACAACATGCTGCGCCTGGGCCACATCACGCAGGAAGAGCACGATGCCGCACAGGCCGAGCCCATCACCCTTAACGTGACCGAGATTTCGGGCAGCGGCGTCGACGTGTACTCGCAGCCCTATTTTGTCTCCTATGTGAAGCAGCTGCTGGAGCAGGAGTTCTCGACCGACGTGCTCTTTAAGGGCGGCCTGACCGTCAAGACCACCATCGATCCCACGATGCAGCAGGTGGCGGAGAACGCCGTACGCGAGCAGCTGGACACACTCTCGCTCGACGGCCTGGACATGGGCATGGTCGTCGTCGACCCCAAGACCGGCTACATCAAGTGCATGGTGGGCGGCTACGACTACAACGCCGACGAGAACCACGTGAACCACGCTACGGCCAAGCGCCCCGTCGGTTCCACCTTTAAGGCCTTTACGCTCGCCACCGCCATCCAAAACGGCATGAATCCCAACGTCACCCTTAACTGCAACTCGCCGCTCAAGGCTAAGGGCACCACGACCGAGGTCCAAAACTACGCCAACCAGAGCTATGGCAACATCACGCTCAAGCAGGCGACGGCATATTCCTCCAACACCGGCTATATCCAGGTGGCCGAGGCCGTCGGCAACAGCAAGATCATCTCGCTCGTCAAAAAACTCGGTATCGATCCTTCTAAGGACAATATCGAGGATGTTCCCGTCATGACGCTCGGTACCGGCTCGATCTCTCCGCTCGAGATGGCGTCCGCCTACGCGACGTTTGCCAACGGCGGCAAATACCGCCAGCCGATCGCCATTACCGAGATCGACTCGCGTACCGGCTCGGTCCTGTACCAGCACACCGATAACCCTCAGCAGGTGCTGACCGAGGGCGAGGCCGCCGCGGTCACCGATGTCCTGTCCGGCGTCATGCAGGGCAGCGGCACGGGTGCTGCCGGCGCCCTGAGCGTCAATCAGCCCTATGCCGGCAAGACGGGCACCACCGACAACACCACCAACCTGTGGTTCTGCGGCTACACCCCGCAGCTAGCGTGCGCCCTGTGGACCGGTTATTCCGCAGGCGAGATCCCCATCCAAAAGTACGGCACGGACTTGCTGGGCGACAGCACCAACCTGCCCGTCTTTAAGCGGTTTATGAACACCGTCCTCGCCGGCACCGAGCGCGAAGAGTTTGCGACCGGAACGGCGCCTACGTACAAGAACAACAGCGTCTGGAAGTTCTACGGCACCAACAACACCAAGAAGACGGAGAACGACGACAAGGACGAGAACGAGGACGAAGAGGAAACCACCACAACGACTACCACGACGACCACGACCACCGAGACCACGGGCGGCGACACCACCGGCGGCACCGGCACGACGGGCGGCTCGACCGGTGGCTCAACTGGCGGCTCGACCGGCGGCGATGGCGGCACGCCTACGCCCACGCCTACGCCCACTCCCGACCCCTCGCCCACGCCTGACGATACTGTTGGCTAGAAATTCATCCGGCCATTAGCAACAAGGCCCCCGAGCAGCTTATTAAACTGCTCGGGGGCCTTTTTAGTTTAAAGCGACCTGATGGGCGATCTTTATACCGGCAGACAAAAAGGGGGTACCGACCAACGTCGATACCCCTTACAAGCCACTATGTCAGCGCGTACAGTGCCGAGCGCACGACCCGCACGCCTACTTGCGAGAATTGCTCAGCTTATTGATCAGCGCCTCAAGACGCTCGCCGTCCTCGGCCGTCTGGGCAATAACCAAAATCGTATCGTTGCCGGCAAGCGAGCCAAGCACATCGGGCAGCTCTGCCGCATCAACAGCGGCGGCGATGCCGGAAGCCGTACCAGGCTGAGCCTTGATCATAACCAGATTATCGGTGCGCAGAACGCCCGTTACGAGCTCGGAAACCATACGCTGCAGGTGCAGGTCCTCTGCCAGAACATAGATGCCCTCAGGGAGCTTACGCAGCCCCATATCGGCAATATCGCGAGAGACAGTCGCCTGCGTGCAATCAAAGCCCATAGCGCGGAGCTCATCGACCAGCACGCGCTGCGTGCGGACGTCCTTATTGCGCACAATATCTCTAATGGCATCCTGGCGCCCATTGCGTTTTTTAGCCATACAAACCCTCTCTCCAAAAGATGGCGGAGACAATCAATCAGTGATTGAATAGTTTAACGCTATTTGAAGGCTTTTGTGTATAAGAACGCATTTCGAAACAATTCTATGCAAATTTGTTTCGAAATGAGCCGTTTAGGCGGTTTTTGCGCCCGTCCGGTTAAGAAAAGCTGCCAGATGCGTACACATCACGCAGCGCGCGGGCTTGGCGCTGGCGATCGGCCCAAACAACAGACCGAGTCCCCGATGGTTATCCTTGAGCGCGGCGACCATCTGACGGGTTCGAGGCGCCTCGAGCATATCACGCATGCGGGTGGAACGCTCGATTGACGACACTCCATGCGGGCTCAGACACAAATTCTCGATGCAGGCGACCAGTCCGGCAAAGTAGAACTTTTGGCTTGCCAGCTTGAGCCGACCACCGCTATCTGCTTCCGAGAGTGAGTCCGCAAGCTCGTCGAGCGCTCGAGTGTCATCGGATGTCCTGGCATACATGGTGGGATCAAAGGCATCTGTAAGCTTAGGTGCCACCGCGTGGAAACAAGCATCGCCGCATCCGGAGACGCGCTGCGCCTGCGAGAGTGCGCACGCCATAAACCCAACTGTGCGAAACGTCTTATCGCACAAAAGGCATGCCTCAAACAGCGACCGGCTGAACATCACGCCAGAGGTTTGAACAACCAGGCCGCCTAAAATCAACTGAGGCAGCCCAGTCACCATAGAAGACTCGTCTTCTATGGCAATAGAGGCAGCATCCAAGACGCGCGAATGACGCTCGCGATGCGCATCGTATCGATCGAGCGACACCGAGGGGAGCACAATGTCTGCCGCAGTATCGCACGCGATATCGACCATCTTGGAAAGGGCCTGCGGAGCAAACCACTCATCGGCGTTCATGGCGATGATTTGAGAGCCGCGCGAGGCATCAAAACCGGCACGAAGACAAGCGCCGCGCTTCGCGTCCTCGACGTCAATCAAATCAATATGGATGTCCCTGTCGGCAGCAACTTGAAGCGAATGGCGCACACCGGGCGCAGCATCGCGGCAGACAACGACAATCTGCAAATCATAGAGGTCTTGGTTCTGGATACTCTCGAGCGCACGCATCGCATAGCTGGGCGAACCTTCTACCACAAGGATCACCGAAAGTCGCGGATGCGAGCCACGTCGAACCAAATTATCCGTCCTCTCGACAGCAATGAATCAAACCGTGGTTCATGGTACACCCCGGCAATAAAAGCAATGAGACACCGGTTGCATTGCACGCCAAGAACAGATGTTGCACACGCGCAGCCCACAGATGACAGGTGTCGACGCACGACACGTCGAGCCCTCCCCTAGTCGAGCACGACAAGCTCGGCGGGATCGTAATCCACGCCCATAAACGTAAGGCCGCAGGCAGGAGCCGTGGGGCCCGCAGCGGTACGGTCGCAAGCATCGATAACCTCGCGCATCCACTCGGGTTCACGGCGATGCATGCCAATCTCGACAAGCGTGCCCACGATCGTACGGACCATCGAATGCAGAAACGCATTGCCCTCGATGGTAAACGTCAGGATGTCCTCGCCAAACGCAACCTCATGGCCAAATTCGGCACGCATCACGCAGCGATGCGTGGGCTTGCCAACGGCCGAGGCAACCTTGCAAAAGCTTTTAAAGTCCTGCTCGCCCAGCAGCGCGGGGCAGGCAGCAGACATAGCCTCAACATCCAAGGGATAGCGATGCCACCACACGGCGCCGCGGGACAGCACGGGGCGCGCATCGCGATCGGCAATACGGTATGTATACGTACGGGAATGCGCGTCAAAACGCGCAGAAAAGCCTTTACGGGCCTTGTAGACCTCGTTTATGGCGATATCTTTGGGCAGCAGGGCATCCATAGCCCGCAGCCACCTACGGCGCGTACAAGCGAGCTCAGCGTCCGTTACGGGCACGCTGATATACTGAGCCACGGCATGCACGCCGGCATCGGTACGCCCCGCGCACGTCAGATCGATCGGGCGGCGAAGCAGCGTCTCAATGGCTCGACGTAGCTCACCCGCAACCGTCGTCTGTCCCGGCTGCTCGGCAAATCCGCTATACGACGAGCCATCATAGGCCACGCGAAATACGAGTGTGGCGTCAAGCTCGGAAATCGAATTGAAATCAGACGGCGCAGTCATGGGCGCTCCCAACAAACAAGCAACGGTATCGCGACAAAAAAAGAGGGGTACGCGAACGTACCCCTCGAATATAGCCTATGCAGACGGAATGTCTACTCAGCGCTCTCCTCGGCAGCAGTCTCCTCGACAGCCTCGACCTTCTTGGGAGCAGCGGCCTTCTTGGGGGCCGGAGCAGCCTTCTTGGCCTTAGGCGTGCAAGGCTCGGTGACGAGCTCCATGATAACGATGGGAGCGTTGTCGCCCTTACGGTTGCCGAGCTTCATGATGCGGGTGTAACCGCCGTTGCGGTCCTGCCACATGCCCTGAGCAGCCTTGTCGAAAATCTCGGCAACGAGCTGCTTATCGCCGAGCTTGGCGATAGCCAGACGACGAGAGTGCAGGTCGCCCTTCTTGGCCCAAGTGATGATCGGGTCGACGACCGAACGCAGCGCCTTAGCGCGGGTCTCGGTGGTCTTGATGCGGTCGTTCTCGAAGAGGGCCTTAGCAAGGCTCTTCTTCATGGCCTTGGTGTGGCTCGCATCGGTGCCGAGCTTCAGGCCCTTCTTAACGTTGTGACGCATGGTCTAGTTTCTCCTCAAATATGCGAAGCATTAAGCCTTCAGGCTCAGGCCCATGGACTCAAGCTTGTCCTTCACTTCCTCGATCGACTTAACACCGAAGTTACGGATGTTGAGCAGATCGTTCTCCGAGAACTCAACGAGCTGACGGACCGAGTGAATGCTGGCGCGCTTAAGGCAGTTGTAGGAACGGACGGAAAGGTCCAGATCCTCGATCTGCTTGTCCAGCTCGGCGTTGTCGTTGGTGACCTCGGGAGCGAAGATCGAAGCCTCCTCCTCGACCTCGGGGGTCTCGGCAAGGTTCATAAAGGCGGCCATATGCTGGTTGATGATATTGGCAGCCTGGACCACGGCGTCGCGCGGGGCGATGGAGCCGTTGGTCTCGATCTCGAGGACAAGGCGGTCGTAGTCGGTGTGCTGACCGACACGGCAAGCCTCAACGAGCTTGGCGCAACGGGAAACCGGCGAGTACAGCGAGTCGACGTGGATCACACCGATGGGATCGTTGTCACGCTTGTTGGCCTCGCCAGAAACATAGCCGCGGCCATAGCCGATGCGCATGCTCATGGTGAGATGGCCACCCTCGGTGAGCGTAGCGATGTGCTGCTCGGGGTTGACCAGCTCAAACTCGGACGGAATAAAGAAGTCCGCACCGGTGACCTCGCAGGGGCCGTCAACCGAGATGGTGGCGGTCGCCTCGTCGGTCGTGCCGAGAGCCCTGAAGACAAGACCCTTGACATTCAGGACGATGTCGGTGACATCCTCGACCATGTTAGGGATGGTCATGAACTCGTGCTGCGCACCATCGATCTGAATAGCCTCGACGGCGGCACCCTCGAGCGAGGACAGAAGAACGCGACGAAGGGAGTTACCCAGCGTATCGCCGTAACCACGCTCGAGCGGCTCGACGGAGACACGAGCAGACGTCTCGTTGATCTCTTCGACCTGAACCTGAGGCCTAATGAATTCTGACATGTATTACCTCCAGCCTCAGCAGCCCGGATGGACTACTTAGAGTAGAGCTCGACGATGAGCTGCTCGTTGATATCACCGCTGATCTGCTCACGCGTCGGCAGAGCGAGCACGTTACCAGACAGCTTCTCGATATCGACCTCGAGCCAGCCAGGGACCTCAAAGCGCTCGGAGGAAATCAGGGCCTCCTTAATGGGGAGGAGGTCACGGAACTTCTCGCCGACAGCGACGACGTCGCCGGCCTTGACGCGGTAGGACGGGATGTCCACGCGCTTGCCGTTCACGGTGAAGTGACCGTGACGGACGGACTGACGAGCCTCTTTGCGGGTGCGGGCGAAGCCAAGACGGAAGACGACGTTGTCGAGGCGAGACTCAAGGATGATCATGAGGTTCTCACCGGTGACGCCGTTCATCTTGCGTGCCTTGTTGAAGTAGCCGTGGAACTGCTTCTCCAGAACGCCATAGATGAACTTGACCTTCTGCTTCTCGCGCAGCTGCATGCCGTACTCAGATTCCTTGCGACGGCGCTTGGGCTGACGGATAGATTCCTTCTTGCTGCTGTAACCGAGCTCAGCGGGATCGATCCCGAGCTGACGGCAGCGCTTAAGAACAGGAGTCCTGTCGATTGCCATATTGATACGATCCTTTCAGTTACACGCGGCGACGCTTCTTGGGGCGGCAGCCGTTGTGCGGGATGGGGGTCTTGTCCTGGATGCTCGAGACCTCGAGGCCAGCAGCCTGGAGGGAGCGGATGGCGGTCTCACGACCGGAGCCGGGGCCCTTGACGAAGACGGAAACCTTCTTCATACCGTGCTCCATGGCCTGCTTGGCAGCAGCCTCGGCAGCCATCTGGGCAGCGAACGGCGTGGACTTACGGGAGCCCTTGAAGCCCACCTGGCCAGCCGACTTCCAGGAAATGACGTTGCCCTGGGGATCGGTGATCGAAACGATCGTGTTGTTGAACGTAGAACGAATGTGAGCCTGGCCCACGGAAATGTTCTTACGGTCCGCGCGCTTCAGACGGGCAGCGCGAACGTTCTTCTTAGCAGTAGCCATCTATCTAGCGCTCCTTATTTCTTCTTCTTAGCACCGATCTGACGCTTCGGGCCCTTGCGGGTACGAGCGTTAGTGTGGGTGCGCTGGCCGCGGACCGGGAGGCCCTTGCGGTGACGAAGGCCGCGGTTGCAGCCGATGTCCATAAGGCGCTTGACGTTCTGGTTGCGCTCACGGCGGAGGTCGCCCTCAACCATGATCTGGTTCTTATCGATATAATCGCGGATGGCGTTAACCTCATCCTCGGTGAGGTCCTTAACGCGCGTATCCACGTTAACGTTGCACTCGACGCAGATCTTCGTCGCAGTGGTGCGGCCGATGCCGTAAATGTAGGTCAGACCGATCTCAACGCGCTTCTCACGCGGGAGGTCGACACCATTAATACGGGCCAACGTAGTCTCCTCTCTTAACCCTGACGCTGCTTATGACGGGGGTTCTCGCAAATAACGAGGACCTTGCCATGGCGCCTAATGATTTTGCACTTATCGCACATCTTCTTGACCGAAGGACGTACCTTCATCGTTCTTCCTTTCGGTAGCGCTCAAACTACTTCCCTACTATCTACTCGCCCAGCCGCAGGCGTTTAAAACTATGGCTGGTCTTCACACACAATCCGACCGTAGGTTGAGCTAAGCCTGCAGTCGGAAATGGAGTGCGTGTATGCGTGCCGCTATTTGTAGCGATAGGTGATGCGGCCGCGGGTCAGGTCGTACGGGGAAAGCTCCACGACAACCCTGTCACCGGGGAGAATACGGATGTAATTCATTCGGATCTTGCCGGAAATGTTGCACAGAACCGAATGACCGTTCTCGAGCTCGACCTTAAACATGGCGTTGGGCAGCGGTTCCTTTACCGTACCTTCGAGCTCAATTGCGTCTTCCTTCTTCACAAGCAATCATCTTTCTCTAGAAAACGACAGCGATTGAGTATTCTACAACACGTATGCACGCATCGTAATAACTTCGTAATGGCTCCACAACTAAATGGAACTTGTTACATTTCTCCGCCTTGGAGCGAACACCAAGCACCTTGCGCGTCGGTGGTGATAATCACCGGACCGTCATTGGTGATGGCGACGGTGTTCTCGTAGTGCGCGGCGGGCAGGTGGTCGTTGGTCGTAACAATCCAACCGTCGGAGCCCGTGCTCACATGATTGGAACCCATCGTAACCATCGGCTCGATGGCAATGACCATACCGGCCTGAAGGCGAACGCCCCTCCCCTTCTTTCCGTAGTTCGGAACGTTGGGGTCCTCGTGCATCACGCGACCGATGCCATGCCCCACGTAATCGCGAAGCACGCCATAGCCGTGAGACTCGGCGAGGGACTGGACGGCATAACCAATGTCCCCGATATGGTTACCGGGAACAGCCTGCTCGATTGCAGCCTTAAGACAATCGCGCGTGACCTCGCACAGGGCCTTGGCCTCGGGCGTAGGGGTGCCGACGAAAAACGTCCAGGCGTTATCGCCGACCCAACCGTCGACAACGGCTCCCGTATCGATGGAGATAATATCGCCATCGCGCAGGATCATGTCGGGATTGGGAATACCGTGCACCACGGCATCGTTGATCGATGCGCAAATGGTACCGGGGAACCCGCCGTAGCCCTTAAAGGCCGGGGTGCCGCCATGCATGCGGATAATCTGCTCCGCAAGCTGGTCGAGCTCAAAGGTCGAAACACCAGGGCGAACCATGGCTCCAACGTGGCGGAGCGCCATCTTAGATAGCGCTCCTGCCTTCTTCATCTGCTCGATTTGCGTTGCAGACTTAATCTTGATCATAGACCGAGAGCCTCTTTGACATCCCCGTACACGGTCTCGCGAGCCTGGTCACCGTTGACCGACTTAAGCAGACCCTGGCCACGATAGTAGTCAACGAGCGGGCTCGTGGACTTCTCGTAGACGTCAAGACGGTTCTTGATGGTCTCGGGCTTGTCGTCGTCGCGCTGATACATCTCACCGCCGCACTTGGGGCAGGTAACATCGGCAGCGGTGCCGGTGTAACCGCAGGCGCGGCAGGTACGACGCGAAGACAGACGATCGATGATGACCTCGGGGGCCACATCGACCAGAAGGGCGCAGTCGATCTCGCGACCCATGGCGGAGAGCTCGGAATCGAGCGTCACAGCCTGGGCGGTGTTGCGCGGGAAGCCGTCGAGGATGAAGCCCTGCTGGGCGTCATCGGCAGCAAGGCGCTCCTTGACAAGGTCGATCACGAGCTGGTCGGGAACGAGCTCGCCAGCGTCCATGTACTTCTTAGCCTGAATACCAAGCTCGGTGCCACCCTTGACGGCAGCACGCAGCAGGTCGCCCGTGGAAATGTGAGCGACGCCAAACTCGGCGACGAGCTCCTGCGCGACGGTGCCCTTACCGGCACCCGGAGCTCCGAGCAATACGAGGTTCATGAGCAATCCTCCTCTAGCCTATTTAAAGAATCCATCGTAATCATACATCTTGATCTGGCCTTCGAGCTTATCGACCGTGTCGAGCACGACGCCGACCATGATGAGGATGGACGTGCCGCCAAATGCCTGGATCAGATGGTTACCCGTAAAGGAGAAGATGATCGAAGGCACGATGGCGATGAGCGCCAAAAAGACAGCGCTGGGAAGCGTGATCTTGTTGAGCGCGTTCTTGATGTAGGCCGCGGTAGCCCTACCCGGACGCACGCCCGGAATAAAGCCGCCCTGCTTCTTAAGGTTGTCGGCCGTATCATCGGGGTTAAACACCATGGAGGTGTAGAAGTACGCGAAAAACACGATGAGGACAACGTTAAGTACCCAGTTGAGCCAGCCGCGCGAAAGCGCAGAGGCAACTGCCTGGATCCAGCCGATGCCGGGGAAGAACACGGCAATCTGAGCCGGGAAGTACAGCAGCGCCGAAGCGAAGATGATCGGCACGACACCCGCAGTGTTGACCTTGATGGGCAAGTAGGTGGTCTGGCCACCCATCATGCGACGACCCACGACGCGCTTGGCGTAGGAGACCGGAATGCGGCGCTGGCCGCGCTCAAGGAAAACGATCAGCGGGATAACCAACAGGATGATGGCGCAGATGATCACCATAGTGATGATGCCACCGGCGTTACCCTCGGTGCTGGAGAAGATCGCCTGCGGAAGACCGGCCATGATGTTCGCGAAGATGATCAGCGACATGCCATTGCCGATACCGCGCTGGGTGATGAGCTCACCAATCCACATGATCAGCATAGCGCCCGCAGTGAGCGTACCGACGATCATGAGGTCGAAGATGATCTCGGGAGCGCCGGCGCCATTGAAGCTGATGCCGAAGCTCTTAAAGAGGAAGAGGTAACCCACGGAGTTGAGGATTGCCAGAGCTAGGGTTAGGTAACGCGAATACTGCGTAATCTTGGTCTGACCGACCTCGCCCTCGCGGGCAAGCTCATGCAGGGAAGGCACAACGGCCTGGAGCATCTGGAGGATGATCGAGCTGGTGATGTAAGGCATGATGCCCAGCGAAAACACCGAAACATAGCTCAACGCGCCGCCAGAGAAAAGATTCAGGAGGGCCATAGCACCTGCGGCGACCGAATTATTATCGGTCGAGAAAAGGCCCAGCATCCCCTGGAAGGGAATGCCGGGCACAGGAACGTGCGCACCAATGCGGTACACGACGAGCATAGCTATGGTAAAAAGAATCTTTTCGCGCAATTCTTTGATGCGGAAAGCATTCTTAAGACCATTTAGCACGGCAGCTCGACCTTTCCGCCGGCGGCCTCGATCTTGGCCTGCGCAGAAGCGCTGACCTTGTCGACCTTGACCGTGAACTTCTTGGTGAGCTCACCATTGCCGAGCACCTTGACGGGCTCGAACTCGCTCTTGGTGATGCGAGCGGCCTTAAGAGCAGCACCGTCGATCACAGCGCCGTCCTCGAACTTACGCTCGAGACGCTCAACGTTAACGGCGGTGTACTCGATACGACGGGGGTTGCGGAAGCCCGGAAGCTTGGGCAGGCGCATAGCCAGCGGAGTCTGGCCACCCTCGAAGCCGGCACCCTTGGTGCCGCCAGAGCGAGAGCCCTGGCCCTTCTGGCCGCGGCCAGAAGTGGTGCCGTGACCCGAAGAATTGCCACGGCCGACGCGCTTGCGATTCTTGGTGGAACCGGGCGCGGGAGTAAGATCGTGAAGCTGCATTTGCTACTCCTCTACAATCTCGACAAGGTGCTTGACCTTGAAGATCATGCCGCGGACGGACTCGTTGTCAGCAATCTCGCGAACCTCGCGGATCCTGTGGAGACCGAGGGCACGGACAGTACGGACCTGGTCCTGCTTGCAACCGTTGGTGCTGCGGACCTGCTTGATCTTGATGGTGTCAGCCATGCTTAGTTCTCCTTACCGACGAACATCTCGGAGACCGTCAGGCCACGGCGAGCCGCGACGTCCTCAGGGCTGGAGAGCTCCTTGAGGCCCTCGACGGCAGCCTTGATGATGTTGAGGCCGTTGTCGGTACCGAGGGACTTGGACAGGACGTTCTTGATGCCAGCAAGCTCAAAGAGGGGACGCACGGCGCCGCCGGCGATAACGCCGGTACCCTCGACAGCGGGCTTGATGATGATGCGGCCGGCACCAAAGTGGCCGAGAACCTCGTGCGGGATGGTGCCCTGATCGGTCACCGGCACGTGGAACATGTTCTTCTTGGCATCGAGAGACGCCTTGGAGATGGCCAGGGGCACCTCAGCGGACTTGCCCATGCCAACGCCAACGTTGCCCTTGCCGTCGCCAACGACGACGAGAGCGACGAGGCTCATGCGACGACCACCCTTGACGGTCTTCGACACGCGGTTGATGTAAACGACGCGCTCCTCGAACTCGGAGGCCTCGCGCTGCTGCTTCTGATTACGAGCCATGTGCTACATACCTCCTAGAACTCGAGACCGGCGGCACGAGCACCGTCGGCGAGGGCCTTGACGCGGCCATGGTAGATACGGCCACCACGATCGAAGGCGACCTTGGTGATGCCGGCCTCGATGGCGCGCTTGCCAACGAGCTGACCGACCTTCTCCGCAGCCTCCTTGTTCGAGGTGTGGGTGCCCTTGAACTCGGCCTCGAGGGTCGAGGCGGAGACGAGCGTCAGGCTGGAGCCCTTGCTGTCGTCGATGATCTGGGCATAGATGTTGGCGTTAGTACGGGTCACGCGAAGACGCGGACGCTCGGCGGTACCCGAGACCTTGCCGCGAACACGACGCTGACGACGCTTGAGGCCTTCCAGCTTCGCCTTATGCTTGTTCATACGTAAACTCCTAAAAAGGTTGATCTTGCCAGCACCTGACGGGGTGCTGGTCTTATGCGAGTGAGTCGGTTACGACTACTTGGCGGCCTTACCCAGCTTGCGGCGGATGTGCTCGCCAACGTAGTGGATACCCTTGCCCTTGTAAGGCTCGGGAGGACGATGGCCGCGGATCTCAGCGGCGATCTGACCGACCTGCTGCTTGTTGATACCCTTGACGTTCACGTGGGTGTTGTCGGGAACCTCGAAGGTGATGCCCTCGGGAGCCTCGACGATCACGGGGTGCGAGAAGCCCAGGGAGAACTCGAGGTTCTTGCCCTTCTGCTGCACGCGGTAACCGACGCCGGCGAGCTCGAGCTTCTTCTCGAAGCCCTCGGAAACGCCAACAACCATGTTGTGGATGAGGGCGCGGGTGAGGCCGTGGCGGGCACGGGTCTCACGCTCGTCGTCGGGACGGGAAACGGTGAGGACGTTGTCCTCGACGTTGATAGCGAGCTTCTCATAGACATCGAGCTCGAGCTGGCCCTTGGGGCCCTTGACGACAACGTTGTTGCCGTTGACTGCCACTTCGACTCCGGCGGGAATCTGGACAGGCTTATTACCGATACGAGACACGGTGATCTCCTTTCCTTCTACCTACCGAGCGAATTACCAGACGTAAGCGATGATCTCGCCGCCGACGTTGTGCTTGCGAGCATCGCGGTCGGTCATGACGCCATGGCTGGTGGAAATAATGGCGGTACCAAGGCCACCGCGGACGCGGGGCATGTCGGCAACGCCGGTGTACTTACGCAGGCCCGGCTTGGAAATGCGGCGGATGCCGTTGATGACCTTAGCCTTCTTGGGACCATACTTAAGCGTGATGTGCAGAGTCTTCTGGGGAACGGTGTCCTCGACATCGTAGCCCTCGATGTAGCCCTCCTCGTGCAGAACACGAGCGATCTCGACGAGCTTCTTGCTGCTCGGCATGGAGACCGTGGCCTTGTTCACAGAGTTAGCGTTACGGATGCGCGTAAGCATATCTGCGATCGGGTCTGTAAGGTTCATACAGATTCTCCTTCGTTCTTGATGAACACGTGCTCTTGGTTCTTCGCCGCCCTTAACGGCAAAGCCTTTTTAGCGCGTTTTCCCTGTTCCAAACTGATGCTTGAAACGCTGGTAGTGACTTACCAGCTGGCCTTCTTAACGCCGGGAAGCTCGCCCTTGAGTGCAAGCTCACGGAAGCAGACACGGCACAGGCCGAACTTGCGGTACACAGAGTGCGGACGGCCGCAGCGCTGGCAGCGCGTGTACTCACGAGTAGAGAACTTCTGCTTGCGATTGCACTTGACGATCATCGATGTCTTAGCCACTTATATCCTCCTCACATAGAGTATTGTTCGCCCCAAGCGCCGCCCCCTTGTGGGAACGGCGCTTATAGGGCAGGTGAACCTATTTCTTGAACGGGAAACCGAAGGCGTCCAGAAGGGCCTTGGCCTCCTCATCGGTGTTGGCGGTGGTCACGAAAGTGATGTCCATACCACGCTGGTGATCGACGGAGTCGAAGTCGATCTCGGGGAAGATGAGCTGCTCGGTGACGCCCATGGAGAAGTTACCACGGCCGTCGAAGCTCTTGGCGGAGATGCCGCGGAAGTCACGGATACGGGGGATCGCGACGGAGGTCAGACGATCGAAGAACTCCCACATACGGTCGCCACGCAGGGTAACCTTGCAGCCGATCGGCATACCAGCGCGCAGGCGGAAGGTAGCGATGGACTTGCGGGCACGGGTGATCATCGGCTGCTGACCGGTGATGGCGCGCAGGTCGCGCACGGCACCGTCGATGGCCTTGGAATCGGTAGCGGCCTCGCCGACACCCATGTTCACGACGATCTTCTCAAACTTGGGGATCATCATGACGTTCTCGTACTGGAACTTGTCCTGAAGCTGCTGCTTGACCTCGTTGTTGTACTTGGTCTTCAGACGCGGCACATACTTCTCTTCTGCCATTGTTCACTCCTTCTTGGGGTTTTAAGCACGGGGCGTGGCCACGACGGGTTGTCCTCGTGCCTCCTGGCTGCATCCGCGCCGCTCATGGCATTTCGCGGTTTGGACTCGACGCAGCAGGAGCCGACAAAACAATCGGTACTATACGCGCATCGGGAGCGTATTTCCAGAAAAACCTCGTCTGCCTGCACAACTCCACAACTCCCCCGCACAAATGGGTCCCAAAAAGCAGTTGCGGTGAAATAGGGACTGTTTGACGGCTTAACAGGCTTAAACAATCCGTATTTCACCGCAACTTATTGATGGGGATGAGATTAGCGTTTACGGGGAACGAGCTTGGTGCGGCGCAGGTGGATCATCTCGGCGGCTATGGAGATGGCGATCTCCTCGGGGTCCTCGGCCTCGATGGCAACGCCGATCGGCAGGTGCAGCTCGTCGATCTGGTCCTGCGTAAAGCCCTCCTGCTCCAGGCGAGCGCGCACAAAGGCCGTCTTGCGGCGCGAGCCCAGGCAACCCAGATAGGCTGGCTTGGCGCGCATGGCCTGAATCACCACATCGATATCGGACTTATGACCCGCCGTGGCCACGACCACCAAGTCGCGCGGACCGATGGGGCACAGCTCGTCCAGGTTCTTGTAGTCGACTAGACGACGGTCGCAGACGCCGGGCACCCATTCGGGCGTCAACGTGCCGGGGCGGTCGTCGCAAGCCACGACGGCAAAGCCCGCGGACGTGAGCACCCGCGCCGTCGCGGCGCCCACGTGGCCGCAGCCAAAGATGTAGGTCAGGCCCTCGGGGCAGAGCGTCTCGATGTGTGCCGCGGGAATCTCGGAGGCCGCGTTGGTGTAGGTGACCTTACTCCCCTCCTCCACCAGCGAAAGCCCGGGGCAGCCCGCAATGGTGCGGCGCGATTCCTCGCCATGGTACTCGGCCGTATCGCCCTCGAGTGCGCTTGCGACAAACGACTCAAAGTCGATGACGAAGTCTCCGATGCGGCGACACGCCAGTACATCGGCAATCTCCTGGAACAACGGCGCCTGAGTCGCGTCCAGGTGCAAATAGCACAGGCAGATGGCTCCGCCGCAGATCATGCCGGTATCGGAGTTCTCGCCGCCCATGGTGTAGCGGACCAGACGCGACTGTCCCGCGCTCAGGAGCTCGCGTGCCTCGTCCAGCGCAAAGAGCTCGATCTTACCGCCGCCGATGGTGCCCGCCTGGCTACCGTCGGCAAAGACGGCCATCCAGGCGCCCACGCCGCGCGGCGACGACCCCGCCGTGCCGGCCACGACCACCAGCTCGCACGTCTCGCCAGCACGCAGGGCGGCAAGCGCCGCATTCACAACATCGAGCTTTTCCATTGCCGCCTTCTATCCTCTAAAGACATCGGTGAGCATAGCGAGTGCCTCGAGCACGCCGCCGCCGACCGACGTCGCCTTGTCCGAAATATAGTTGATATAGCTGGCATCGCCGCGCGGATCGACATCGGCGCATTTAAAGCCCTCAGTCACCTGCACGCCGTTCGCCAAAAGCCCGCGCAGACAGCCATCGATCTGCGTGCACATG
This sequence comes from uncultured Collinsella sp., assembly GCA_902489775.1. Taxonomy (GTDB): domain Bacteria; phylum Actinomycetota; class Coriobacteriia; order Coriobacteriales; family Coriobacteriaceae; genus Collinsella. Next base: position 47,352 of record CABUBH010000003.1, on the reverse strand, counting down.
GGCGTATCGCCCGCGTAGCCAATCACGTCTCCAGCGCTCACGATGTCGCCGATTGCGCGGTCGGACCGAAACACGCCGGCAGCGGGGCTGTGGATAACACGCTCCTTGCCAAAGCCGGCGATAATGCCCGGCACGCCCGTGTTGGGCTGGGGCGAACCTTGGGTAATGACACGGCCCAGGAAATGCCCGCGCATGGTTTCGACCACGGCGTCGCAGTCAACCGGCGCGGTAAAGCCCGGCCCCACGGCGATGACGGCAGGCGCCATGTCGCGCGTGGTACCCAGATTGCGCTTGGCCAGAATCGCGTCGACCACAGCCGCGGGCTTCAGTTCGTCGAGCATCTTGGCCTGAGGGTCCACCACGACGGCGACGTCTCCAGCCTCGGTAATCGCAAGCGCCTCAGCCGGCGTCTGTGCCAAGCGAGCGCGAATGCCTTCGACCTCGACCTCGCCCAGGCGAATGGCCTCGCAAAAACTGATTGTGCGACGGATGCACGTGGGAACCGCGATATCTGCCATAACGACCGACACGCCGGCGCGCACCAAACGGGCGGCGACGCCCGTGGCGATATCGCCGGCGCCGCGAATATAAACGAGCATTCCCGGGGCACCTCCCTGTGCTACGGTTTGAGCAGAGCAAAAGCGGTTCGACCGCTACTCTGATGATTATTTATTATCACAGTATTATACGGCGGTGAACAGATGGGAACGGTTAGCGGCAATCTTGTCTCGGCGCTCAGGATCGAGCCGGGCATTACCGCGATTATCGGCAGCGGCGGCAAGTCGACCTTGCTAAAGACGCTCGGCCTTGAGCTTATGCGCGCTGGCGGCCGCGCGCTCCTCTGCACCACCACGCATATGTTCCCCGTCGCCGGCGTGCCGTGGGACGGGTCGAGCCGTCGCCTGGACGCCGCGCCTTGGAAGCCGGGCGCCTCGCATGTCCCCGGTTGCACCTGCGAGGCATGCGCGGGCATGAGCCGCGGAAGTATCTGCCAGGCGGGTGTTTTGGACCCGGAGACGGGCAAGCTCTCCTCCCCTGCCGAGCCGCTCGACCAGCTGGCGCAGCGCTTTGACTACGTCCTGGCCGAGGCGGACGGCAGCAAGCGGCTCCCGCTCAAGGCCCACGCCCCGTGGGAGCCGGTCGTTCCCGCCGGCACGGCCAACGTCATCTGGCTCGTCGGCGCCTCGGGGCTGGGCAAGCCCGTCGCCGAGGTTGTCCACCGCCCCGAGCTCTTCTGCGAGCGCTGCGGCTGCGAGCCCACCGACATCGCCACACCCGAGCGCGTCGCCCAGGTGCTCAATGCCGAGATGCAGGCGCTGGGACTCAGCACCGCACGCGTCATGCTCAACCAAGTCGACACGCTCAGCGACCCCACGATGGCCGACCGCTTCGAGGCAGCCCTCGGCCGCCCCATCGTCGCCACCAGCCTCAAGTAGCCGGCACTGCCCCAGCAGACCCATAAATTGCGGTGGAATAGTTCCTGAAACGGCCTATTTGGCGGCTAAACAGGAACTATTCCACCGCAACTGCGGAGGGGAATCCGGTGATCTTCCTGCTAGCGGGGGACGTAGCGACCGGGCTGGGCTCCGGTGGGCTCGCCGTCGCGCGCAGCCAGCACGCCGTTCACAAACACAGCCTTGGCGCGGCCATGCGCCTCAAAGCCCTCGAGCGGCGTGTAGTCCACGGCCTGATGCTGCGTCGCCGCGCTAATGGTCCAGCGCGCCTTTGGATCCCACACGCACACGTCGGCATCGGCACCCTCGGCAAGACAGCCCTTGCGCGGATACATGCCAAAGACGCGCGCCGGGTTCTCACTCATCAAGCGGCACAAATCCTCGGGACCCAGCTGTCCCTCAAAGCTCGTAGCGATCGAGACGGGGCGATGCTCCACACCGGGCCCGCCGTTGGGAATCGCGCGGAAATCGTCGCGCCCGCGGTCCTTTTGCCCGTGCAGGTTAAAGCTGCAGTGGTCGGTTGCAATCGTATCGATCTCGCCGGCCACAAGCGCCTCGCGCAACGCGGCACGGTCACCGGCATGGCGCAGCGGCGGACTCATCACATACTTGGCGCCGGCAAAGCCGTCCTCTCCCTGCTCCAGATAGCAGGTATCATCGAGCATCAGATACTGAGGGCAGGTCTCGACATAGATGTTCTTCTGCCCGCGCGCTTTGGCAGCGCGAATGGCCTCGAGCCCCAGCTTGGTCGAAAGGTGCACCACGTTGACCGGAGCGTCCCCGGCCAAGTGTGCCAGATACAGTAGGCGGCTCACGGCCTCGGCCTCGCACACGTCCGGACGGCTGAGCGCATGCCCCTCGGGCCCATGAATCCCCTGCTCGTACACGCGCTTCTGCAGTTCATTCACCAACGTGCCGTTCTCGCAATGCACGCACAGGATACCGCCCACGCGCTTGAGCTCCTCCAACACCTCGAGCGTCTCGGCATCGTCCAAGCGCAGGTGGTCATAGGCAAAGTAGGTCTTAAACGACGACACGCCCGCCTCGCGCATGGCCGAAAGATCGGCGCGGTTGCGCTCGTTCCACTCGGCGAGTGCCATATGAAACGCGTAGTTGGCCGTGCAGGTTCCGTCGGCGCGGCGATGCCACTCGGCCAAGGCATCGGGCATGGTCACGCCGCGATCGGCCGTCGCGTAGTCCACGATGGTCGTCGTACCGCCGCAGGCAGCCGCACGCGTACCGGTCTCAAAGCTATCGGCCGTCCAATCCATGCCAGTCCAGCACTGCATGTGCGTGTGGCCGTCGATAAAGCCGGGGAACACCCAACAGTCGGTGGCGTCCTGGACGGTATCGCCCTCGCCCGGCTCGATTGCCGCGGCAATCCGCGCAATCTTATCGCCCTCCATGGCAAGATCGGCGCGGCGAAGCCCCTGAGGCGTCACGAGCGCGCCGTTTTTGATGATGATCATAATTGCTCCTTATTGATTGATGCAGTTGGCCACGCGATCAAAATACGAGCAAGCGGCGATATGCTCCGTTATGCGTTGCTGTCCCTTGGCGGTATCGACGTCCCACAGCTCGTAGGCGCGCGCCTCGACCAGCACCACGTCGGTACGGTCCTTGAGGATCGAACCCCCGCCGTCCTTGCCCTCAAGACACATAAGTGCATCGAACAGTTCCGCCGGAAAGAGCACCGGGCTCGAAGGCTCACCGTTGCACGCCAAGCGCACCGGATGTTTGCGGCCACGCTCGTCAAACGCGCGAACCATGGCCTCAAAAGAGTCCGCGCTCACAAGCGGCTGGTCGCCCGGCAAAAAGAGGCAACCTTTCCAGTTGCGTTCGACTCCCCACGAAAGGCCCGCACGGACGCTTTCGCTGCGCAGCTCGCCATCGTGCAGCACGCACGGGCAATGCTTGTCCTCGCAAATCTGGGCGACCTCGGGCCAACGCGTCGAGACCACAACGTCAAAGCCCCGGGGAACCGAATCGATGGTCCGGGCAATCAGCGGCTCGCCATAGATATCGGCAAGCATCTTGTTAGAGCCAAACCGCTTGCCCTCGCCCGAGGCCATAATGACGCATCCAAGTTTCATGGTGATACCTCCCCTGAAACCATCGTACCCATAACTCGCGCCGCGGGCATCCACATCGAAAGCACTTATCCCGCACGCCCGCGATGCAAAAAAGGGGCACCCCGCCGGTTGGCAGAGCGCCCCCTTTACATGGCTTACCTCAACCCGGCTTTAGGCCTGGAGCCAACGAGCGGTGTTGCGCTCGTCGAGGGCCTTGAGGGTAGCGGCGGGATCGGCAACCTTCTGCAGGAACATCATGGCAGCGATGGCGTACGGCTTGTAGCTGGCCTCCTTGTACATGCCCACGCGGTGCATGTCGAAGACGTCGGCGTTGACCTCGCCGTGCTCGCAGGAGACACCGGAGATGTCGGCGGGCAGCGGGTGCATAAAGATGGTGTCCTGGCCGTTGGCAGTCTTCTCCATGAGCTCGGTCGTAGAGCACCAGTCCTGATGGGTGGCGTTCTGGGCGAGCAGCTCCTTCTCGAGCGCAGCGATGCCGGCGTCGTCGCCCTCGGCGTACAGGTTGGTACGCTTCTCCATGGCGGCAAACGGAGCCCAGCTCTTGGGGATCACGATGTCGGCGCCCTCGAAGGCCTCGGCCATGGTGTTGACCTGCTTAAAGGTGGTGCCGGACTCGGCGGCATAGCCCTTGGCGCGCTCGACGACCTCGGGCATGAGGTCGTAGCCCTCGGGGTGGGCCAGGGTGACGTCCATGCCAAAGCGGGGCAGCAGGCTGATCAGCGACTGCGGGCAGGACAGCGGCTTGCCGTAAGAGGGCGAATAGGCCCAGGTGACGGCAACCTTCTTGCCCTTGAGGTTCTCGAGGCCGCCAAACTCGTTGATGAGGTAGAGCATGTCGGCAGAGGACTGCGTGGGGTGATCGGAGTCGGACTGCAGGGAAATAAGCGTGGGACGGTGATCCAGAACGCCGTCCTCGTAGGCCTGCTGCACGGACTCGGAGACCTCGGCCATGTAGGCATCGCCCTTGCCGATGTACATGTCATCGCGGATGCCGATGACGTCGGCCATGAAGGAGATCATGGTAGCGGTCTCGCGGACGGTCTCGCCGTGGGCGATCTGGGACTTCTTCTCGTCCAGGTCCTGCAGCTCAAGGCCGAGCAGGTTGGCGGCCTTAGAGAAAGAGAAGCGCGTACGGGTGGAGTTGTCGCGGAACAGGGAGACTGCCAGGCCCGAGTCGAAGATCTTGGACGAGACGTTGTTCTCGCGCAGCTCGCGCAGGGCGTCGGCGACGATGTAGAGCGCCTTGAGCTCGTCGGTGGTCTTGTCCCAAGTGTGCAGGAAGTCGCTACCGTACATACCCTTAAAATCGAGGCCGTTCAGCTGCTCGACGAGCTCGGTAAACTTAGCGTCCATGGAAATGTCCTTTCTAAAGATGAAACGATCGCAATGAGTAGATGTGCTCCGGCATGCGCGTGTGGCTAGAACATGCAGAGCACCATGACGAGGACCCGCCACCGTTGAGGAAGCATGGGAGATAACGACCGCGGGCCCCAAGTCAACAGGGGGTGCCGGGGACACGAGCGTCCCCCGGCTCAACAAAATCGAGGAATGGGACTAATCGATCTTGTTGTTGGTCAGACCGGCGCGGAACACGGTGGCGTCGCCATCGGCCTGGCTCGGATCGTAGAGGTTCAGGGCAGCCACATACATGGCGGCAGCGGTGACCAGGTCGTCCTTGTAGGTGACCTCGTTGGGAGCGTGAGCCTGAGACTCGGCACCCGGGCCAAAGCCCACGCAGGGGATGCCGTAGCGGCCCTGGATGGAGACGCAGTTCGTGGAGAAGGTCCACTTGTCGCACAGCGGACGACCGGTGCGCTTGTCCATGCTGGGCTCGCAGCCGATGCGCTCGTCACCGAACATGGCCTTGTGGGCGTCGACGAGGGCCTTGACGTGCGGAGCGGTCTCCTTGTTGATCCACGTGGGGAAGTAAGCCTCGGTCTCGTAGACCTCGCCGGTCCAGGACGGACGGTCGTACATGTACATGGAGACCTTCACGTCGTCGCCGTACTTCTTGGCGGCCGGCAGGTTACGGATCTCGTCCAGGCAGGACTCCCAGGTCTCACCGGCGGTCATGCGACGGTCGATGGAGATGGCGCAGGAGTCAGCGACAGCGCAGCGGCTGGGGCTGGTGTAGAAGATCTGGCTGACGGTGCAGGTGCCGCGGCCCAGGAAGCGGGCGTCCTCGAAGTGCTCGGGGTTGTACTTGGGGTCGAGCATCTTGACGAGGCCCTTGATGTCGGTCGACTCGTCACAGCCGTTGTTGTTGAGGGCGCGGACGTCGGCGATGATGTCGGCCATCTTGTAGATGGCGTTGTCGCCGCGGTCGGGAGCGGAGCCGTGGCAGGAGGTGCCGTGAACGTCGACGCGGATCTCCATGCGGCCGCGGTGACCGCGATAGATGCCGCCGTCGGTGGGCTCGGTGGAAATGACGAACTCGGGCTTAATGCCGTCCTTGTTGTAGATGTACTGCCAGCACATGCCGTCGCAGTCCTCTTCCTGGACGGTGCCGACGACCATGATCTTGTAGCCCTCGGGGATGAGGCCCATGTCCTTCATCATCTTGGCAGCATAGGTAGCAGAAGCCATGCCGCCCTCCTGGTCAGAGCCGCCGCGGCCGTAGATGATCTCGTCGGTCTCGTAGCCCTCATAGGGATCGGCATCCCAGTTCTCGATGTTGCCGATGCCGACGGTGTCGATATGGGAGTCGATGGCGATGATCTTGTCGCCCTCGCCCATAAAGCCCATGACGTTGCCCAGGCCGTCGACCTTGACCTCGTCATAGCCAAGGCTCTCCATCTCGGCCTTGATGCAAGCGACAACCTCGCCCTCCTCGCAGGACTCGGAAGGATGGCTAATCATTGCGCGAAGAAAACGCGTCATATCAGCACGGTGGGACTCCGCAGCAGCCTTAATGGCATCAAAATCGAGTTCTTTAGTCATTACAGTCAACCTTTCTACAAGGGTTTACCTACAGGTGGATTTCTTTCAGATAGATCACTTGTGCCAAGCAGCGTGAGGTCGAGCATCCGGCAAGCAAGTTAACGTAGGGCAGCGGAGCATATGTTTGCTCCGCCGCCCGGACAGGTCATCCTGCTAGCAAGTGGGATACTCGCCCTCCCAAACGATGCGACGGTACTGATCCGGATCGGTGTCGCCCTCGGTGGAGAAGCAGAGCACGGAGCTCGTCTTGTCCAGGCCGATGAGTTCCTTGAGCTCGGCGTACTCGGGATCGAGCATGAGAGTCTCGACCAGGCCGGTGGTCACAGCGCCGGACTCGCCGGAGATGACGCGCGGGTCGCCCTTCTCGGGAGCGCCCAGGGTGCGCATGCCGCGAGCGGTGACCCAGTCGGGGCAGGACACGAAGGCGGTGGTGTGGTTGCGCAGGATATCCCAGCCCAGGATGTTGGGTTCGCCGCAGCACAGGCCGGCCATGATGGAAGGCATGTCGCCGTCCACGATGCGCGGATCGCCGTCGCCGGCGGCAGCGCCCTTGTACAGGCAGGCGGCAGGCGCGCACTCAACCACGACGAAGGTGGGCGGGTTATCGGGATACAGGTTGGTGAAGTAGCCCACCACGGCGCCGGCGAGCGAACCCACGCCAGCCTGGACAAACACGTGCGTCGGGCGGTTGATGGCCATCTCGCGCAGCTGCTCGGCAGCCTCGGAAGCCATGGTGCCGTAACCCTCCATGATCCAGGACGGGATCTTCTCGTAGCCCTCCCAGGCGGTGTCCTGAACGATGACGCCGCGCTCGCAGGCGTCGGCCTCGGCGGCGGCCATGCGCACGCACTCGTCGTAGTTGACCTCTTCAATGGTCACCGTGGCGCCCTCGGCGGCGATGTTATCGAAGCGGGGCTTGGTGGAACCCTTGGGCATGTGCACGACAGCCTTCTGGCCCAGCTTGTTGGCAGCCCATGCCACGCCGCGGCCATGGTTGCCGTCGGTGGCGGTAAAGAAGGTAGCCTGGCCAAAGTCCTCGGCCAGCTGATCGGAGGTCAGGTAATCGAAGGTGCAGTCGGCAACGTCCTTGCCGGTCTCGTTGGCAATGTAGTTGGCCATGGCAAACGAGCCGCCCAGAACCTTAAAGGCGTTGAGGCCAAAGCGATAGCTCTCGTCCTTAACGCACAGGTTGGACAGACCCAGGCACGCAGCCTGACCGTCCAGGCGGGCAAGCGGGGTGACGGTATATTGAGGGAACGACTGGTGGAAGGCACGGGCCTTCTTCACGTGGTCGAGACTCATGATTCCCAAGTGCTTGTCATCGCTCTTGGGCATCGTGTTGCCCGCCCACTGGATCTTATCGGCCATACGGTGAACTCCTTAAGTCCTCTCTTGCCGGCCCCCGCATACGCGTTTCAGCCCGATCCCATTCACACGGCTGAACTTTTATGTGGATGCCAAACAAAAAGTTTGTTAGTAATGTTCTATCACACTTTTTGATGGGTGAACCTAACAAATTGTTTGATGCCGTAATCGGTAATTATTTGGCGGCAAACGGTCGGAAATCTCCACGAAGCCCTCTCTGTTTGCGAACAGATGTGGTTTATGGCAAAGTATGACCAAACTAATTTTTAGGAAGGCACCCATGACCCCCGCACAGATTGAGTTTTACAAGCGCCTCGCACACGGCCTGGCGCTCCAATTTGGCCCCAACTGCGAAGTCGTCGTCCACGATCTGGAGACCGAGGACGTGGACCACTCCATCGTAGTGATCGAAAACGGCCACGTCAGCGGGCGCAAACTGGGTGACGGCCCCAGCCATATTGTGTTTGAGTCCATGCACGAGGGCGCCACCGACGTGCACGACCGCGAGCCATACCTCACCAAAACCACCGATGGCAAGCTGCTCAAGTCCTCGACCATCTTTATCCGCAACGACGAGGGCAAACCCGTCGGCATTTTGGGCATCAACTTTGATATTACGCTCATGAAGGCTTTTGAGCGCTCGCTCGATGCCTTTACCGGCACCGGCGGCACGGGCTATACCGAGCCCGAGCCCATTACCAAGAACATCGGCGACCTGCTCGAGGACCTGCTGCACGAGTGCGAGCAGTTTGTGGGCAAGCCCGCGGCGCTCATGACCAAAGACGAGCGCATTCGTGCCATTGGCTACCTCGACCGTCGTGGCGCCTTCCTCATTTCCAAGTCGAGCGAGCGCGCCTGCGAGTTCTTTGGCATCTCCAAGTACAGCTTCTATAGCTACCTCAATGAGGCCAAGGCGATGGCCGGCGACAAGTAGGCACTCGCCTGGATTGCCCCTCCCCTTTTGGGCGCGAGTTCTGGAAAGCACGAATCCAAGACCGAGCAGCTTGGGAAGTTCCATATAATCGATGTCATTAGTATTTCGAAAGGATGGAACAGAATGGCGTTGAGCAAGGCATCATGCACCGGTCGCGGATTGATTCCGGCAATTGGTGGACATGTGCACCGCATGTTCGATGAGGGTGAAGACGACCTGTTTTCGCTGAGCCTTGACGACGTGATGGATGATCGCCCGTGGACCGCCGACGAACTCATGGGCGGCGGGGCTCGCCCGTCAAACCCCAATCCCGCACTTGCGCCTAAGCCCGCATCTGCGCCGACTCCTGCGCAGTCGTCCGTTTCGACGCCCGCGCCTACGCCCACACCCACTTCGGCGCCCACACCAGCTCCCCGCCCCGCAAGCGACCCGTCCGAGACGGCGGCATTTCTCGCTGCAGCGACGCAGGGCAAATCGGCCGACAGCACCGTTATGTACAGCGCCCAGCAGTTGCCTGTTCCTGCGGCACGCAAGCCTCCGGTCGCAAGGCTCGATGAGCCCGTTGCCCATCAGGTTGCCCACGATTCCTGGGCTGCAACCGATCTGGATGAGACCTCTACCGGCATGCCGGCGCTCGATGTTCCGGTTAACCCGCTTTTTGCCGCTAACACGAGCGCCGCGGACTATGAGGGCGGTGCGGCATATTCCGATTATTCCGATGGCTATGCTGGCAACGGTCGCATCGAGACAGAGGATTATGGCACCGCATCGAGCGATTATCTCAACGATCCGTACGCCGCCATGCCTGCACCGGAATATGACCCGGAGGCCGCGTCCGCGCCGGCATACACCAAAAGCGCGGCAGAGGGGCGCTTCTCCGATTATTACGCCGAGGAAAAGTCCATGCGTTTCTCGGAGTTTCCGCAGGCAGTCAAGATTGCCTTTATTGTCATTGTTGTGGCGCTGCTCGGCGTCATTGCGTTTGAGGGATTCCAGCTGTTCCGTGGTCCCACCGCATCCGAATCGGCAACGCAGCAACAAGAGAACGACAACGAGCATCTGGACATCAACACCCTCAAGGGTGACCCCAACGACGGAGACGACGAGTAGAGAGGGCTGAAGGCGGCTACAGGATCCCGCGTCTAGTAATGACCTCTGCGTGCTGCTTTGTCATCCAGCTGCACTTTTCCGAAGTTTTAAGGTGCCTATTTCGACACTTTTCCGTACTTTTACACGGCTGATTTCGACACTTTTCCGGATGAAAGCCGAATAATCACTTGGGAAACCAACGCCATCCGCGCGTCATTTCGCAGACGGCGCTTGATTTCCGTCCGTACACGTTGATAGACTTCCTCTTGCCCGCAAGGAGCGGGCACGTTTTATCCAGAGTCGGGGTAGAGAGTTGGCTCCACGATCCCGACGCCAACCGGCCAAGAGGCACGGTGGCCCTGCCAACATCGATGAAAGAAGTCCGTATGGACAATTTCTCTGTGCGCAGCGAGCGCAGCTTCCACAACCTGGTCGTCAAACCGAATCACATGCATCTTCTGGATAAGCCAAATGGCTACGTCTCGGCCATGGTCAAGAGCAGCCTCTCCCACCAGATGCGCTTTACGGTACAGAAGCTCGAGGAAGAGCTCTGTGCTGCCGGCAATCCGCATGTGCTGCAGATCAAGCTGCTTGGAGACGATTCGCGCGAGCCGTCTAGCTGGAAGTTGTTTGCCGACGGCGAGTGTGTCGCGGACGGATCCGGTGCCTATGTTCGCAAGTGCTTCTGCGTGGGGACCGAGGTGTTTTTGGACCTGTGCCGAGATGCCGTACGCGCGACGAAGCTACACCAGTGGAGCCAGAGGGAGTACGAGCTGCTGAGCGCAGCGCGCAGGGTTGCGGGGGTATAGACGGCAGGCAGGGCAAATCGTCATACCGTCTGATGCTTTGGTTCAAACAGTAGGGCGAAACCGCACTCGCACGTCCCACTAAACCGAATGGCGTTCTCAAAACCTACCTCCCCTCCGCCTTCAGCTTCAGCAGCAGATCGCTCAGCTCGGGGCACTTACTGGAGAGACGCGTCTGGGTTCGCTCGCCCATCCCCCATCGCTGGCGGATCACCTGGGCGCGCGGGCTCACGTGATAGCTCCCATCTATCACCTGCTTGAGCAACCTGGCGGTCACGCGTGCGTCGGCGAGGGCGCTGTGAGCGTGACCGGTCGACTCATCAAAATCGACGCCAAACCACGTTGCCGCGTCGTCCAACGAGACACATCCATGGCTGCCCACGTCCATAATCGAGGTGTAAAACGCCTGCAGGTCGGCCCAGTCCACGGGAAAGCCAGCAAGGTCGATGCGTTTCGCCCCGCACTCGGTCAAAAGCTGTCGGCGGTCCGCCCCGCTCCAACAGACCACTTGAGCGGAGTAGCGACCAATCCACTCGCTGAGCCTTTTGATCACCATGTAGAGCGGATCGGCCATCGCGGTATCCACGGCCAATATTCCCGTGAGCTCGCGGACGGGATACGCAACGCCTTCGGCATATTCCGTCTGCACAAACTGCGAGAACTCGCCCATCACGTTGCCGCGGTTATCGAGCTTGACGGCGCCGACCTCGATAATCTCGTTGCGCAGTCCACGGCGCTGGCGCTGCTTTGGCACCGGCGCAAACTCAAAGTCGAGCACAATCTGGCGCGCAAAATTCGTCGTATCGATAGCCAAGATACCCGACGTCTTTTTGTCTGGCACGGTCAGGGCCTTTCTCCGTCAACTGCCACTCGGTACATAGACGGCTAGATTGCCGTAAGGATAAGCGCCCGTGCGGACACAAAAGCGGGGCGCAATGCCATGCGCCGGGCACGCGTCATACAGGCGACCCCAAGAGCGCCGTCCGCTCTATTCAAATGCATGTGAAATAGATTTAGGCCCGGTGACTTGAATCAGCGGTCATCCCGGGCCCATCAGAGCTCGTAGAGCTCTTAATTGCTTTGGTCTCGCCCTTCATAGCGTTTGTCGGGCTTTCTGAGGCACTCAAGCAGCGTTCGAAGCATAACACGCACTGCCATTAAGGCATTGACCCCTCGACCTAAGCAACGGCGCTGCCCAGCTCCACTCTACTTGGGCTGCCGTTAACTTTATTCTATCTGTGAGCATCGGGTTTACCAAATGGATTTTCGGTAATGGAAGTACGACGCCCCGCAAAACCACTACGCCCCAAGTGCAGCCATGGGGATCACCGCCACGCCGTCGTCGCGTGTGTAGGCGATGCTCCCCTTTCCAACCACGACCGCCAAAAAAGCCGGCGCAGCATTCTGTGCGGCAGGGTTGGAGAGCACTTTCTTCTCCAGCGCCTTGAGGTTTCTCGCTCCGTCGTCTGCCTTCGTCTCGCTCAGCTTGACCTCGATGGCTCCCCAGCGCCCGTCGTGCTCAACGATCAAATCAACCTCAAGGCCTTTCTCATCTCGGAAATAATGGACGCTGTTGTCGACGCCGCCGTAGGTGGAAAGGAACACGCGCACGTCGCGCAGGACAAGGTTCTCAAAGAGCATCCCCAGCGTCTGCATGTCGCCAAGCAGCCGCTCAGGGGTAGCCCCCAGTAACGCCGCCGCAAGCGACGGGTCACAGAAGTAGCGCTTGGGGCGCACGCGAACGCGGGCCTTCGAGCGCATGGGCGGCTCCCATCCGCACAGGTCCTCGGTCAGCTTGAGCCTGTTGAAGAGGTCCAGGTACGCAGCGATGGTCCTCTCGTCGGGGCCCGCCTCACCGTATGAGGCGTCCTTTATGAGCGTCTTGTACGTGACAGCTTGGCTCTCGTTCATGGCAAGAGCTCGCAAAAGGTCGTGTGCAAGCTCGGGCGACATACCCTCGTCCAGCACGTTGACGTCGAGCACCGAGCGCACGTACTGGCTTGCCGTCTCTCGCGCAAGCTCATCCGAAAGCCCAAGGTTTGCAGGCCAACCGCCCCTGCAGCACCAGCGGGCGACGTCATCCACCGTGCTCTCGCGACGCTGAGGGGCAAAACCCTCGCCCTTAAAGAGGCTTGCCAGTGACACGAGCGGCTCGCCGTCGCCCGACTCACACAGGGCCATGGGGCGCATAGACAGACGGGCGATCCTACCCGTGCCGGAATGACGAACATGGCTGCGCTCCTCGCTTTTGAGCGCGGTCGAACCCGTGAGCAAAAGCGTCCCGCGCTCGTTGCCGCTCGCGTCCACGAAGCGCCGGGCGGCATCCCAGACCTCGGGCACCTCCTGCCATTCATCGACCAAGTGCGGCGCATCGCCGATGAGTGCCAGGCTTGGGTCGACCTCTGCCGCCGCGCGCTGCGCAGGCTCATCGAGTCTGGAAACACTCGCCGAGCGAGAGAGCGCCGTCCAGGTCTTGCCGCACCATTTGGGGCCGTTAATCTCCACGCAGCCAAACGCCCGCATAAGAGTGTCAAGGCGCTCCTCTATGAGCCGGGGTCTGTACCCCTTTTGGGTCAATCTCTTTGGTGTATCCATAGATGGCCACCTCTCTCCATCACGCGATATGCGAAATTACGCCATTCTCAATGCAGATTTTACGCCACTTTCAATGTAGTTTTTACGCCTTCTTCAATGTGGTTTTTACGCCGTTCTCAGTGTAGGTTTTACGCTTGGCATCCTTGGCGCGACACTCGCTCAACCCCCGGATCACCGAATTACCCAGATTCCGAGACGCGCTTTCCACTCCAGACCTCTACCGGAAAATGCATCCCACTCTGAGTGCTCAATCCGGGGTGCAATTTCCGCTAGAGGTGCCGCCGGGAAAGCGCATCCCATTCTGAGGCGGGGACCGGGACACGGTTTCCGTTTGATGCCCTGACGGGAAAGCGCGTCCCGTTCTGAGCGCTCATTCCGGGACGTAGTTTCCGCCAGAGGCCCCGCCGGGAAAGCACATCCCGGTTTGGAGCCGAAATCTGGGATGTAGTTTCCGCTTGAAGGGCGATCCGGAAACGGCATCCCACTCTGAGGCCGAAATCTGGGACGCGGTTTCCGCTTGAAGGGCGATCCGGAAAGCGCGTCCCATTCCGAGCATCAATTCCGGGACACGCCTTCCGCCGGCAGCCAGCCAGCAACAGGATCGGCAAAAGAAAGGCCCCGTTCCAGCCATTCGGAACGGGGCCCAACGCCTCACGCTATCGCAACGACGCTATCGGCCGCATGCCCTAGATGTTAAGACCAGCCTCATAGCCCTCGCGACTTGCGACCAAAGCGTTGCCGGCCTTGACGGCGCACCCGACCACCTGCACGTTATCGCAGTACTTGCGCGCGGCCTCCTCGAGCGGGTTATACGCCTTGTAGCCAAAGGCCGAAATCACGGTTGCCGCCGGCAGACTGTGCTCGACGCCCTCGGCGTCCTTGTACACCACGGCGAAGCCCAGGCCCGCATCCTCGTCCTTGCCGGCCTCGCCCGACCAGCTGGCGATGGTGCTATCGACCTCGACGCCGCTCTCAACGCGCTGGACGGTAGCGTTGACGTGGGACTTGACCCCTGCCGCCGCCATCATGCCCATAAAAGCGCCCTTGGTGATAGGCATCATGTCAAGGCAAAGCCCGCCACGCATTTCGACCACCGTAACGTCGTCGCGATAGGCAGCCACGAACTCCGCGGTCTCGGCACCAACCTCGCCGCCACCGCAAACCACGACAGGGCCGGGCTTGACGGCAACATGGCCCAACAGCACGTCCTCCGCCGACACAGCGTTCTCGATACCCGGAATAGGCGGCGTGAGTGGCTTGGCGCCCGTCGCGACAACCACGGCATCGGGCGCAAAGTCCGCGATGAGCTGCTCGTCGACCTCGGTATTAAGGTGCATGGGCACCTCGAGGGCCTCAAGCTCGGCACGCAGGGCGCTCACATAGGTCGAGAGCTCGCCCTTACCCGTCGGGTAGGCCGCCGAGCGGAACTGACCGCCGAGCGATTCCTGGGCCTCGAAGACCTCCACGACATGACCGCGCTCAGCTGCCGTCTTGGCGGCCTGCAGACCGGCGGGGCCGGCACCGATGACCATGACGCGCTTACGATCGGACTCGGCAACGGGCGCCATGTCGTTCTCGTACTCACGACCGACGCGCGGGTTGACCAGACAGGTAATAGCTTCATCGACATAGAGCGGGAATTCGCAACCCTGCAGACAGCCGATGCACTGATGGACCTCGCACATGCGGCCGGCACGCGCCTTGGCAGGCATATGCGGATCGGCGAGCGAGCCGCGACCCATGGCGACAAAATCGCAGGTACCCATTGTAAGAAGCGTATCGGCCATGCCAGGGTCGTTAACGCGGTTGGACAAAATCACGGGAATGTTGACGACCTCGCGGATCTTAGCGCAGCGGTCGGCATTTACGGCATGCGGGGTAAACATGGGCGCGATAACCTGATCGGTCGGTTTGCTCGCATACATGCCATTGGAGCAGTTGATGGCATCAAAGCCAATCTCCTCCAAATGGCGGCACAGCTGCAACGTCTCGGCAATGGTACGGCCTCCGGGAACCATGTCATCGCTCGAGATGCGCACAATCATCGCGAAGTCCTCGCCCACCTTGGCACGCACGGCAGCAGCGATCTCGTCGACGATGCGCACGCGGTTGCAGAAGCTGCCGCCGTAGCAGTCAACGCGACGGTTGACCGCCGGCGAGAGAAACTCGGCAAGCAGGTAGCCATGGGCGCAGTGGAGCTCCATGCCATCGAAGCCAGCCTGCTGGGCACGCGCTGCGGCGGAGGCAAAATCCGCCACAAGCTGATGAATCTCGTCCACGGTCATCTCGCGGGCCAAGCTCTGGCAGGCGGGGCAGGTGGTGGCGCTGGGCGCAACTACGTCGAGGCCACAGGTCGCCTGCGGCATAACCTGACGGCCGGGATGGTACATCTGGCAGACGATCTTGGCGCCGGCATCGTGCACGGCGTCGACCAAGCGCTTGTTGCCCTCAATCTGACCGTCGTTATACAAGCCCGGAATACGCGTGTAGCCCTTGCGGCCCTCCTGCACGGCATAGTCCTCGGTGATAAGCAGGCCCCAGCCGCCGCGTGCCTTCTCGACCATGTAGCTCACGTAGCGATCGGTGATCATACCATCGAGCGTGCCGTAGTTGGTGACCATGGCGGGCACCACCAGGCGATTAGACACCTCCATGGCACCGATCTTCATGGGCGAAAACAGAGTGTCATAGTTCATATTTGCCTCCTGATATTCATCCGACGACCTCGCAATCGCGCAGTCATTGGCACCGTGGGGCCCCTCACCCCGCGTACAATAGCCTTATGTTCAAGTAGGGGGTTACCCCCAGGTCAAGGCCCAAAGGATCTTTAGGAGGCTCAAAAGATGCGCTGCACGCAAAAGGAGATCCGGGAAAAGCTCGGCATCACGCGGGACACCCTGCGCTTCTACGAGCAAAAGGGCATCATCCAACCAGAAGTCGACCCCGCAAACGGGTATCGCTATTACGACGATTGGCAGGTCAACCTGCTGTGGGACTGCAAGTTCTATCAATCGATGGGCTTTTCGCTCACCGAGATTCAGCAGATCCTGGCAAGCGATGAGCTGTCGACGATTCAGCAGCGCATTCAGCACAGGGCCGATAAGGTCGAACACGAGCTCGAACGCAAAAAGATGGAACTCGAGCTCATGCGTCAGCATGTGGAGGACATGGAGCATGCGCCTCATGAGCTTGGGCGCGTCAAGCTCTCGCATTTCGACGGCTGTGCCTATGTCCCCGTGCGCGAGAACCACGGCTTTCGCCAAGATGTCGACCCGGGCGCCGTGTCATTCATGAACGCCAATATGGCCCTTATGCAGCCGTTATCTTGGTTTCCACGGCATGACCGCGACCATTATTACTGGGGCTACGCCATGGCACCGGCGATGTTTGAGACGCTTACCGGGTCGGAGAAATTAAAAGACGACCGAGAAGACGGCAATTGCCCCGAAGGGTTCACCATTATCGATGCAGGCCAGGCGCTTGAGACTTGGCTGGACGCCGGCGACCGCTGGAACTTTGGGCTCGACCTCTTTGACGACCTTGTCGCCGATGCCCACGCGCGCGGACTCGAGCTACGAGGAGAAATCTGCGGAATCCTGGTCGCACGCGCCCATAGCGAACAAGGTTATCACCGCTACCTGCATGTGTTTCTGCCTGTGGAGTGAGGCGGCGACGTGACCATCCGAGGCATCCAAGCAGCGTTCGAAGCAAAAGAAAGCGTCCTGATTATCAACTTCATCCGGCAGTACCGGCCCAGGATTCCGGGACGCGTTTTCCGCTCCATGCCTCTATCGGAAACGGCGTCCCATTCTGAGCGTCGAATCCGGGACGTAGTTTCCGCCAGAGGCCCCACCGGGAAAGCGCATCCCGGTTTGGAGCCGGAATCTGGGATGTAGTTTCCGCTTGAAGGGCAATCCGGAAAGCACGTCCCATTCTGAGGCCTGATTCTGGGACGCAGTTTCCGCGAGAGGCCGATCCGGAAACGGCATCCCACTCTGAGGCGAAATCTGGGATGCGCTTTCCGCCAAGGGTCGCAAAAGGAGGGCGCATCCCGTTCCGGGCGCGGATTCTGGGATGCAGCCTGCGCCGAAGGTCGGCCCATCGCTGTTATCACAAGTGCTCGCATGCGCGCTCCGGAGGTGTAAAACAGCAGGAAAACTGCTCTTTTTCGAAAAAGTACACGTCCCTAAACTTACCGGGTCTTCATAACTCGTTACCGTTCACGGGTGCCGATTGCCGCTTGCCGATTCAGTTCCAGAAAATGACGTCAAAACAGGCCATCTACCTGCATGGTTAGATTTTGGTCAGCTCCTGGTTTGCTGGGCGGCAAGTTCCGGCTGATACGTTTTTGCCACCCCAAAAAAAGGAGGCGGTAGCTCATGGCGCATTGCAATGACCAAATCATCGACCAGCTGTTAAACCAAGCCGAGCAGGAGGGACGATGCCTTATTCCCCCAAGCACGGCAATCCGAAAAGCGCTCCTTCGGCGCACCGGCGGCATGGTCGTCTCCCCCATGCCGGGACTGTTTGCGCGCAAAACGCGCTGGGATGAACTCAATCGGGCACAGCGTCATTGCGAAATTATCCGCGCCCTTGCGATCATCCACCCCGATTGGACGTTCTGCTCGTTTTCGGCCGCCTGCCTGTTGGGCCTCGAAGTCTCGTGGCGGCATCTGAACGTCGTGCATGTCTGCAGCACCACCAAGCCGTCGGCTCGCCCGGGCGCGCATATTCAGCGGCACCAGATTGAACCGGCAGGTGCAATGCACAGAGCCGACATATCGCTAACACCGCCCATTCAAACAGTAACAGACTGCCTGCTTCAGACTGGTTTTGCCGACGGCATGCCCATTGCCGATTCTGCAATCTCAAAGCTCGGCCTTACGCAAGAGCACTTGATGAAGGAGGTTGAAAAACGAGTAGGCCCTCGCAATGATCGTGCGATTCGCACGGCCCTCACCACGCTCCAGTATGCTGACGCGCGCGCCGAGAGCGGCGGGGAATCGGTCGCCCGAGCCGTCATGATCGAAACGGGCTTTATGCCCGACTGGCTTCAATACAAGTTGACGGACCCCTTCGATTCGACTAAGCCCATACGAACGGACTTTGCCTGGGAGCGCCAGGCGCGGGAACTCACGCTGGGCGAGCTCGACGGGCTCATCAAATATACCGACCAGACCATACTGGCCGAACGCACCGCCGCCGAGGCGCTCGTTGCCGAACGACAGCGCGAGGCGCACCTATCACTCTACGGTCATCCTCTGTTGCGCTTTACCATGAACGAGGTCCGCTCGGCAGGAATGCTCGCGAAAAAGCTGCAGACGGCAGGGATCAGGCAAACCGCGCTGCCGACATGGCTCAACGACGTGGACCTGTAGGGCTGTTGAGCCACGACTCATCCACGCCTGTGCCTGCACGTTTACCAATCTGGAACGCGCCTTCCCATTGACCGCCCTAGCGGAAACTGCGTCCCGGAATCAGACCCCAAAACGGTCCCCGCTTTCCGGATGAGGACCTCAGCGGAAACCGTGTCCCGGAATAAAGGCTTAGAACGGGACAGGCTTTCCGGCTGAAGCGCCCAGCGGAAACTGCATCCCGGAATAGACGCTCAAACTGGGATGCAGCTTCCGCTTGAGGGCCTGTTCGGAAAGCGCATCCCATTCTGGAGCCGAATTCCGGGATGCAATTTCCGCTTGATAGCCCCTCCGGAAAGCGCGTCCCATTCTGAGCATCGATTCCGGGATGGATTTTCCGCTTGGCGCTCTACAGGAAACCGCATCCCACTCCGGAGCCGAGAAATGGGACGCACTTTCCGCTGGTGGCAGGCGCGGCAAAACAAAGGCCCCGGCTCGAGATGGAGCTGGGGCCAAAGGCGCAGCATATGCAGTTGATGTTGAGCGCGAACAGCTCGTCAGTAATGGCTGTCCGCGCCCTACCCTACCCGCGGTTGCGGACGCGGCTGTAGGGCGTATCCACCATGGGCAGATCGGGACGCAGCTTGCCGTCGAATGCACGGTAGGCGTTCTGCACGGCGGGCGCCGTGGGGATCGTTGCGATCTCGCCGATGCCCTTGCCGCCGTATGCCACAGGCAGCAGCTCATCCTTCTCCACGTAGATGGCGTGGATATCCGGAATCTCGGGCGCACGGAACAGCCCGAGCGTACCGTACCTTGCCTGGGGTACGCAGTCCTTGAGCGGCCAGTCCTCGGTCAGTGCATAACCCATACCCATGAGCACGCCGCCTTCGATCTGACCCTGGATGGAGATGGGATTGACCACCTTGCCGGAATCGTGCGCAGCATAGACCTCGCTCACGCGGCCGTCATCATCCAGAATGACCACATGCGTGGCAAAGCCGTAGCAGATGTGGCTCTTGGGGTTGGGAACGTCCGCGCCCAGTTTGTCGGTCGGCTCCAGATACACGTAGCCAAACTCGCATCCCTCGAGCGCCTTGATGGCGACCGCGGGATCTTGAGGATGCATACCCTGGCCGGCGACGAGCTCCTGAGTGCGCAGCTGATAGGCGCGGCCGTCGTCATACTCGATCTTGACGCCGTCACCATGCGCGCTCACGGGGGTATCGGGTGCAGGCTTTCCGGCCTCGATGCCAAGCATGGCATCGCGCAGCAGAAAGGCGGCACCGCGCACGGCCTCGCCGGTCACGACCGTCTGACGCGAGCCAGACGTAGTGCCGGAGTCGGGAGCGTTCTCGGTGGAGCACTCGCCGTTGGCGATGCAGCGAAGCGGCAGGCCGCATGCCTCGGCAACGTCCTGCAAAAAGACGGTGTTGCAGCCCTGGCCGATGTCGGACGTGGCGGCATAGACCACGGCCACGCCGTTCTCGATGCGAATCTTGCAGCGGCCGGCATCGGGCAGGCCCACGCCCACGCCGGCGTTCTTCATGGCGCAGGCAATGCCGGCGTGGCCGGGATGCGCGTAGTAGGCATCCTTGACCTCGAGCAGCGTCTCCTTAAGCGCCGTGGAGCAATCGGCAATCTGGCCGTTGGGCAAAACCTCGCCCGGCTCGATGGCATTACGGTAACGAATCTCCCACGGGTCCAGGCCGACCTTCTCTGCCAGCAGGTCGATCAGGCTCTCGAGCGCAAACTCGGACTGGCAAACGCCAAAGCCTCGGTACGCACCGGCGGGCGGGTTGTTGGTGTAGTAGCCAAAGCCGCGAATGTCGGTGTTCTGGTACTTGTAGGGGCCGACGGCATGCGTGCAGGCGCGTTCGAGCACCGGGCCGCACAGCGACGCGTAGGCACCGGTATCAAAGTTGATCTCGCAGTCCAGGCCGGTAAAGTTGCCCTCGGCGTCGCAACCCAGCGTAAAGGTGCCGTCCATGGCATGACGCTTGGGATGGAACGCAAGCGACTCGGCACGCGTGAGCTTGCACTTCACAGGACGCTGGAACTTATAGGCGGCGAGCGCGGCCAGGTGTTGGATGGACACGTCCTCCTTGCCGCCAAAGCCGCCGCCCACGAGCATAGTCTCGACGACCACACGCTCGGGCTCGTTGTCCCAGCCAAACATGTGGGCACACTCTTTGCGCGTGTCGTAGGCACCCTGGTCGGTCGACTGCACCTTGACGCCGTTCTTGTACGGGAAGGCCACGGCGCACTCGGGCTCCAAGAAGGCATGCTCGGTAAAGGGCGTGGTAAAGCGCTGCGTCACGGTGAACGCGCTCTCTGCCAGCGCCTTGGCGGCGTCGCCGCGCGTCACGTGGCGGCTCTGGCACACGTTGTCCTTGAGCTCCACCGTGTTGCCAAAGGCAAAGAAGCTGTCATGCAGGCGCGGGGCGTCGGCAGCCTTGGCCTCGACGATATTGCGCACGGGCTCCAGCGGCTCGTAATCAATCTTTACGAGCTTCTTGGCCTTCTCGAGCGTCGCCTCGTCCTCGGCAACCACCAGCACGATGGCGTCACCCACGCAGCGGGTGATATCGCCCGCCGCGATCATGACGTCCCAGTCCTGGATAAGGTGGCCGACTTGGTTGACCGGCACGTCCTCGGCGCGCAGAATACCCACCACGCCGGGCAGGGCCTCGGCCTTGGAGGTATCGATGGAGAGCACACGGGCGCGCGGATACTTGGAGCGTACGGCGCTGGCATAGGTCAGGCCCGGCTGGTCGATCTCGTCGATGTCGTCGGGGTACTTGCCCTCGCCGAGCACCTTCTTGCGCACGTCGATACGGAAGGCGCGCTTGCCCACGCCGTAGTCATCGCCGCGCTCCAGATCCTCGTCGATCTGCTTTTCGCCGCGGAGCACCGCAGCTGCCAGCGCAATGCCCTCGATAATCTTTTTGTAGCCGGTGCAACGGCAGACATTGCCGCGAATGGCGTACTTGATCTGTTCCTCGGTGGGCTCGGGGTCCTCGGCGATGAGCGCCGCACCCGCCATGACCATGCCTGGGATACAAAAACCGCACTGCACGGCGCCCACGGCGCCAAAGGCGTACACAAAGGCCTCGCGCACGTCCTCGGGCAGGCCCTCGACGGTCACGATATTGCGGCCGGCGGCAAGAGCGGTGGTCAGCACGCACGCCTTGACGGCCGCACCGTCCACATGGATGGTGCAGGTACCGCAGGCGCCCTCGGAGCAGCCGTCCTTGGCGGAATGGATGTGCAGGTCGTCGCGCAGGTAGCGCAGCAGCGGCTTGTTCTGCGTCGTCGTGCGCTCGACGCCGTTAACGGTAAAAGTGAATTCCTGTGCCATGGTGATTCCCTTCTACACGCCGGCGGCGATGCCGGTGCGGTCGTGGATGGCGCCATGAGGACAGACGACGGCGCACATGCCGCACGACAGGCAGTCCGCGCCATCGATATGGGCGCAGTTGTCCTCGATGCGGATAGCGCCGGCGGGGCACTTTTTAGCGCACATGCCGCAACCGATGCAGCTCGTGTCGCAGATCTTGCGGGCAATGGCGCCCTTATCGGTGTTGTTGCAACGCACCAGGATATTCTGGTAGCCGGGAACGAAGGCAATCACGCGCTGCGGGCACGCCATGCCGCACAGACCACAGCCCGTGCACTTTGAGCGATCCACGCGGGCGATGCCATCGACCAGCGCAATGGCGCCGTGGGGGCAGGCCGTGACACAGGCGCCACAGCCAATGCAGCCTTCGCTGCAGCGGGCGTCGCCGCCTGCGGAGGCGCAACCGCTTCCGCAGGCAACGTAGGCCACGTTATGTTGAATGGATTTGGCCATAAGAGACTCGCCTATTTCTTAAGAAGATACGAATAGTTGTCGCGCACAGCCCTGATGGTCAGGCGGACAGCCTCGGGAAGGCCGGTGTTGACGGCATCGACCGAGACGGTGCGGACCGTGCCGGCGACGCGGACCTTAAAGTGATCCTCGTCCACGGCCAGGAAGCCCTCGTTCTCGGAGTTCTCCATGTCCTCCTCGCTCCAGAACAGGGTGAGCTTGTCCTTGTAGGGACGACCCTCCTGATAGGGGCAGAACACGGCGCAGTTGCCGCACTCGTTGCACATGCCGTCGACATGGACGACCTGATGCTTGGCCAGGCCCGGCACCTTGATGGCAACGTTGGCGCGGTTGGGGCACACGTCGCAGCAGACCTCGCACACCGAGCCGCAGCCCAAGCAGCGGGTCTTGGTGCAGTTGCGCTTGTCGCGGCACAGCGATCCCTTGCGCTCGTAGCAGGTGTCCTCGCGACCGGCCTGCTCGTTGCAGTCGGCGTACTTGTTAAAGTCCACACCGGCAATGGCACGGGCAACCTCGGCGGCGTCGGCGATAGCCTCGACCACGGTGGCCGGACCGCGACGGCAATCGCCTGCAGCCCAGACGCCCTCGACGCCGGTGGAGGTGGCGGCAAGGCGACCGCGACGGTCGTGTTCGACGCCCACGGCATCGTACAGGCTGGCATCGATGCCCTCGCCCACGGCGCAGATCACCGTGGTGGCGGAAAGCTCGACGGTCTCGCCCGTGGCGACGGGGCTGCGACGGCCGCTTGCATCCGGCTCACCGAGCTCCATAACATCGCAGGTCAGCACGGCGCCGTTGAGCGCCTTGGGCGCCAGCAGCTCGCAGAACTCAACGCCGTCTGCCAGAGCAAAATCGAGCTCTTCCTCGTCGGCGGGCATCTGCTTCTTGGTGCGGCGGTAGACCAGGCGCACGTTCTTCACGCCGGCCAGGCGCTTGGCCACGCGGGCGGCATCCATGGCGGTGTTGCCAGCGCCAATGACCACGACGTCCTCGCCCAGCTCGAGCTTCTCGCCCTTCTTGGCGGCCTCGAGGAACTCCAGCACGTCAAGCTCGGCACCCTCGCCCAGGCCCGCAGAGCCGGGCATCCAGGCACCGGTGGCCACGACCACGTCGGTAAAGCCCTGGGCCTTGAGCTCGTCAATAGAATCCACGCGAGCATTGAGCTGCACCTTGGCGCCAAAGGCCAGGCAGAGCTCGGCGTCGTGCGAGATATCGTCGCTGGCGATACGGAACTCGGGGATCACGTGACGGACCACGCCGCCGAGTGAATCGCGGGCCTCAAAGATGGTGACGGGCACGCCGGCGCGCGTCAGGAAGAACGCCGTCGCCAGACCGGCCGGACCGCCGCCGATAACGGCAACGTTGCGGTCGCTATCGTTGGCGATGGCCTGGGCGCGCAACTTGGGCAGCACGGCGGTCATGGCCTCGCGGGCGGCCTTGAGCTTGCTGGCGCGGATCTGGGCGCCCTCGGGCTCGTAGAATGCACGCTCGCAGGCACGGCCGCAGGGATGCGGGCAGATGGTGCCGGTAATGAACGGCAGGGCGTTGCGCTCGATGATAATGTTGAGCGCGTCCTCGTAGCGGCCCTCGTCAACAGCCGCCAGATAGGCGGGAATATCCTGCTGGATGGGGCAGCTCGTGCGGCACGGCGTGGTAAAGCAGTCGGAAAGCGGGCTTTTGCCGGCGACCTTGCGGTCGGGCAGCGGGCGCAGCGGCTTCTTGTAGAGCGGATTGGTGAGCGAGTCGCTCTGGATCGCCGTCACGGCCTCGAGAGAGACGCCCGCGAACGGCTTGCCGTCCAGGTCGGCAAACTCGCCGGCCATCTGGCTAAAGCGCTCGTAGCCACCGGGCTTGAGCACGTCGGTCGCCAGGGTGACGGGCCAAATGCCGGCATCGTACAGAGCGCGGATGTTGTAGACCGTGGCGCCGCCGGAGTAGCTGATGCGCAGCTTGCCATCGAACTGCTCGGTAATGCGGCGGGCGGCCTCGATGGTCAGCGAGAACAGCGAACGGCCGGACATGTACATCTCGGTGGAAGGCAGCTCGTTCCTCGTCACGTCGACGGGGAACGTGTTGGTCAGCTTGACGCCAAACTCCAGGCCGCGCTCGGCACACAGGGCAATCAGGCGCTCGAACATGGGCACGGCGTCGGCCCATTGCAGGTCCTCGCGGAAGTGCGTGTCATCGAAGACGATGTAGTCAAAGCCCAGCTCGTTGAGGCGCTGGCGAGCAAACTCATAGCCCAGCAGCGTGGGGTTGCACTTGATGTAGGTGTTGAGGCCCTTCTCGGTGATCAGATAGGTCGCGATGCGCTCGATCTCGGCCGGCGGGCAGCCATGCAGCGTAGACTCGGTAATGGAGTTGGAAACGCGTGCCGGGATGGACTCGACAAACGCGGCGTCGACATGCTCAAACTTGTCCAGGTTGGCGAGAGCCCATGCGCGGCACTCGTTCCAGACGTCGGAGCCGCTGGCATCCTTCATGCCCTCGATGTAGGCATCGACCTTGGGGCTCTTGATGCCCTCCAGGTCATAACCCACGGACATGTTGAAGACAAATCCGTCCGGGCTTCCCAGGCCGTACTCGCGAGCGATCAGGTGGCAGGCGAACCATGCCTTCACGTACTCGGCAAAGGCCTGCGGAACCTCGAGCTCGGTCGACCACTCGCAGTTGTAGCACTCGTCCTGCGCCACGATGCAGGGCTTGTTCACACACTTGGAGAGCTCCTCGCCGTCCATAACCTGGACGGTCTTGAGCTCAAAGAAGCGGGAACCGGCAACGTAGGATGCCACGATGTTCTGGGCAAGCTGCGTATTGGGACCGGCGGCCGGGCCAAACGGAGTCTCGATGCGCTCGTCAAAAATGGGAAGCGCGCCCTCCTGGTTGGTCGTGACCATCTTGCGCACGCCAAAGACGGCGCCCTGGGTCTTGTGCTCCTCGATGATCCAGTTCATCAGCTGCGAAAACGGGATCGGCCTCATGATGTCGCTCATAATGAGCTCCTCTCTGTAACGCCCGGCGAGACCGCGCGGCGGGCGCAAATACGGTGTAGCGCTAGCACAGCGCCGGCGACCCCGCGGAGGCCGCCTATACGCGCGTCGGATGCGGCGAAACATCCGGCGCGCGTGAATCTACTTGTGAATTAGTAGGTGCGATCGTTGAGCGTGCTCCAGAGCTTCTTGGACTCAGCCATGGTCCACGCGTTAATCTTTTCCTCATCGATGCCAACGAACTCGCGATCCTTGTACAGGACGCGGCCGTTGATGATGGTGGTGCGGCAGTTTTTGCCCATCATGCCAAAGAGCATGTGACCGTCGATGTTCTCCTCGCTCAGCGGCGTAAAGGGCTTGTAGTCCATGACGATGACGTCGGCGGCAGCGCCGGGCTCGAGCACACCGAGCTTGCGATCGAAGTACTTGCTGGCCATCTTGGCGTTGTTCTCGAACAGCATGGTCATGGCCTCACACCAGCCCACGTTGGGCATGGCGGCGTTGTGGCGCTGAATGATCAAGAAGACCTTAAGGCTCTCGAGCATATCGTGGGTGTAGGCGTCGGTGCCCATGCACACGGGGATGCCGCGGCGGAAGAATTCGAGCACGGGGGCGCAGCCCACGGCATTGCCCATATTGGATTCGGGGTTGTTAACCAGCCAGGTGCCGGACTCCTTGACGATATCCATCTCGGCGGGCGTCACGTGGATGCAGTGGCCCAGCATGGTGTCGGGGCCGAGCAGGTTGTGTTGCAGCAGGCGCTCGACGGGGCTGATGCCGCCGCGGTTGAGGCGGGAATCCCACACATCGTTCATGCCCTCGCACACGTGGATGTGGAAGCCGGTCAGGCCGTTGTTGGCCTCGGCCATCTTATCCATGGTCTCATCCGACAGCGTAAAGGTGGCGTGACCGCCAAACATTGCGGCGATCATGTGGTTGTCGTTATCGCGACGCTCCTTGGCGGCCCACTGGGCAAACTCGGCGTTCTCGGCAATAGCCTGATCGCACTTTTCCTGGCCACGGCGGTCGGAAACCTCGTAGCACAGGCACGAACGCATGCCCAGCTCCTGAGCGGCGTCCTTAATGGTAAAGAGGCTGCCCGGAATCTCGCAGAAGCTCGCGTGGTGATCGAAGATCGTGGTGACGCCGTCGCGGATGGAATCCAGAATCGTGGCATAGGCGCTGGCCTTGGTGCCGTCGAGCGTCAGGTTGTCGTCAATCTTCCACCACTGCTGCTCAAGATTCTCCAGGAAGTTGGTGGGGTTGCAGCCCTTAATGGCAAGGCCGCGGGCCAGACCCGAGTAGATGTGGGTGTGGCAGTTGATAAGTCCGGGCATGATGAGGTTGCCCTGGGCGTCGACGTACTCGGCATCCGGGTACTTGGCCTTGAGCTCGCGCTCGGGGCCCACTTCGACGATCGTATCTCCGTCAATGGCGACCGCACCGTTGGGAATAAACGGAGTCTGAGCGTTGCGGGTAAAGACGGAACCGTTAGCGACCAGAAGCATAAATGCTCCCTTCAACATCAGGGGCGGGGTTTGACACCTCTGACATGGCGGAAGTGCGAAGCGCCGGCCTACACCGGAAACGGGCCCTCTCCCGTCAACGCTTCACCAAAGGGACAAGCCCTTTGAAGTGCGGCTTGGCGCCGCATGGCACCGGCGGACGAGGCGATGCGTCCGCCGGCGAATAGCACCGAATTGGTTACTTCTTGCTCTCGGGCAGGACCAGATCCACAGCGGCATCCTTGGCGGCATCGATGTGCTGAGCCACGACCGGCGTCTGCGGAAGGATCAGGTTAAGGACAATGGCCATGATGGCGGTGGGGGTCACGGCGTTGGAGCCGATGACGGTGGACACCCAGGTGGGCATGCCCTCGCCGGCGAGGCAGCCGCTGGCCATCCAAATACCCAGGCCAAAGACGACCGAGGTGCCGACGATGGTGGTGGTGCGCTGCGTGAGGCCCTCGCGGGTGAACATGCGCACACCGTTCATGGTGATGGTGCCAAAGACGCCGACGGTCGCGCCGCCGATGACAGGCTGCGGGATGGCGGAGAGCACGGCAGAGAGCTGCGGGAACAGACCGGCGATGGCAAAGACGGCCGCGATGATCACAAAGACCCACTTGTTGACGACCTTGTTGGAGCAGATGATGCCCACGTTCTGGCCAAGGGCGCTGGTGGGAAGACCGCCCAGCAGGCCGCCGACCATAGAGGTGAGGCCCTGGGACACAATAGCGCCGGAGAGCTCGCGCTCGGTGGGCATACGGTCGATGGAGCCCAGGCAGGCGGCGGAGACGTCGCCGATAACCTGGATGGCGACCATGGGGAACACGACGGCGAGGGTAATGCAGACCTCGGGATCAAACTCGAGCGCGTAGGGCATGAGCTTGGGAAGGGCGAAGACCTGAGCGGTGGCGACGCTGGAGAAGTCGATCATGCCAAAGGGGATGGAGACGATCATGCCAACGATCATGCCAAAGAACACGGATCCCAGCTTGAGCGTGCCCTTGCCAAAGTTGGCGAGCGCAAAGACCACGGCGAAGGTGATAAGAGCGACGCACCACGCCTGCGGGGTGCCCCACAGCGGCGTGCCCATACCGCCGGCCATATACTTGACGGCCGTGGGATAGAGAGAGACGCCAATGGAGAAGATGACCGTACCGGTCACGACGGGCGGGAACAGCCACTTGATCTTGCTGTAGGCCAGACCAAAGAGGACCGCGACGGCGCCGCCGACGATCTCGCCGCCCAGCAGCGCACCAAAGCTAAAGCCCGAGGCACCCATGGCCTGCAGGGCCGGCAGGAACGCGAACGAAACGCCCATGACGATGGGCAGGCCGCCGCCGATACGACGGAAGGGAGCGAAGGCCTGAAGGGCCGTATCGATCGCCGAAAGAATGAGCGCGACCTGGATGATGTCGGTACTCTGCTGGCTATTAAAGCCGTAGACGCCGGCCATGATGACCGCCGGGGTAATGATGCCGGCAAACGATGCCAGTACGTGCTGAAGGGCACACGGGATCATTTCCTTAACGGGAGGCATGCCTTCGCGAGTGAACAGGGCTTCAGTGCCGTTCGTAACCGTCTCCTGGGTCATTTGACCACCAATCCTCGAAGTAGTTGTTTTCGCATCTAACGCTCTATTGTGACGCAGTGCGGGGTTGAGGTTGTGCCTTCATTGCATATCGTATTAAAGATGATTCTCATTCTCAATAATAATTTTTTGTTATCAGACTATTCTTCAGCTGAAATAACGCATTTCCGCAGGTCAGGAAAGTGTCTGGTCAAAATAACATCTAACTTTTCTTTTGGTCAACCGTTTACCGCTAAATTCCTACCGTTCGTCTGCATTACGCAATGTACCTGCGGATATACGAGATGGTGGGCAGCGTGTTACCATGAGAAAAAATTGTTATGAACATTTCCGATTTCACCCAAAGGAGTTGCCCGTGAACGAGACCGTACGCCGCTTTTTGCCGATGGTCGATTTTCTGGAGCAGGTACTCGGCAAGAACAGCGAAATCGTGCTGCACGATTTCTCGGATCCCGACCACGCCATCGTCGATATTCGCAACGGCATCGTGAGCGGCCGTAAGGTCGGCGGTCCTGCCACCGATCTGGCGCTCAAGATCATGCACGACCCCAAGTATTGCGACCTGCCGTTTATTACGGGCTACGAGGGGCGCGGTGCCGGCGGCAAGACGTTGGAGTCAGCGACGTACTTTATCCGCGAGAATGACGAGATCGTCGGTATGCTCTGCGTCAACACCGACCTCTCGACTGTGCGCTCCATCAACGCCATGGCGCAGCAGCTCATGGCGTGCTTCGACGCGGCGCCGACGCGCACGGAGCCCGCCCCTATCGAGGTCGAAAGCCTTTCGGAGTCCACACAGGAGCTCATCGACCGCAGCATTGCCGAGTTGCTGAGCGCGCGCGGGCTGGATGTAGCGTCGCTTGGTCAGAGCGACCGCGTGGACGTCATTCGCCACCTCAACGGTAACGGGGTGTTCATGCTCAAGGGCGCCGTGGCCTGCGCCGCCACCGCGCTGGGCATCTCGGAGCCCAGCGTCTACCGCTACCTGCAAAAAGTTCGCAAGGAAGGCTAACGAGCAAAATGGAGCGCGGGCAGTCTTTTTGGCTCCACAAGCGATCCGTCACTTGACAAAAGACCCTGCAGTTCACACGCTGCAGGGTCCTTTTGCATGCCATGTTTAGTTGTGGTCAACGCCTTAGAGAGCGGCGACGACCTCGATCTCGACCAGACCGCCGGCCGGAAGGGCGGCAACCTGGAAAGCGCTGCGCGCGGGGAACGGAGCCTCGAACTTGGAGGCGTAAATCTCGTTCACGGCAGCGAAGTCGGCGATGTCGGCCAGGTAGACCGTGGTCTTGACGACATCGGCAAAGGTGGCGCCGGCAGCGGTCAGCAGAGCCTCGACGTTAGCAAGGGACTGCTTGGCCTGGGCCTCGACGCCCTCGGGCAGCTTGCCGGTTGCGGGGTCGATGCCCAGCTGGCCGGACAGGAACACCATGTTGCCGGTCTGGATACCGGGGGAATACGGGCCGATGGCTGCGGGTGCGTTATCGGAAGACACGACGGTCTTGCTCATGTTTTTCTCCTTACGATCAGATAGAGAGCGTGAGCGCGGCGTTCGCACCGGGAGGCACAATTCGGTCTGAACACCGCGCTTGATTGGGATATTACGGGAGCTGCTTGCTCGATGCAAGATAATTATCACCATGCGAGAATATTTTATCGATCAACGGCGCTTGTCGGCCGCTGAACGGCATGACCGGACGGTGAAGCTCAAAATGATCCGTTTTCCTCCGTCCCCATCGGATCACGTGATCCATGGGGGACAGAGGAAAACGGATCATTTTTGCTACAAGGGCTGCTGAAGACTTTGTCCTACTTGGACTGCGGGCATCATCCGTCGCGACGGCCCCACTATACTTTTGAGTATCTGAGCATTTTGAAAGGCAGGATATGACCGCAACCGCCAGTCGAACCACCAACCGCAGACCCGAGCTTTTGGCGCCCGCCGGAGGGCCCGAGCCCTTCGCCGCCGCACTCGCCGCAGGCGCCGACGCCATCTACTGCGGCATGGGCAGCTTCAACGCCCGCCGCAAGGCCACCAACTTTACCGACGAGGCCTTTGAGCAAGCCTGCCGCGCTGCACATCTAGCCGGGTCGCGCGTCTACGTCACGGTCAACATCGTCATCAAGCAGTCCGAGATGGGCGATGCGCTGCAGTTCATCTATCGGTGCTCCACGCTGGGCGCCGACGCCTTCATCATCCAGGACTGGGGCCTGTTCTTTGAGGTCAAGCGCACGATGCCCGACATCGAGACGCACATCTCAACCCAGGCGAACATCCACGACGACCGCGGAACCCTTTGGTGCCGCGAGCAGGGCGCCGACCGCGTGACCCTCTCGCGCGAACTTTCCATCGACGAGATTGCCGCCATTCACAAGGCCGCGCCCGATGTGGACCTCGAGGTCTTTAGCCACGGCGCCATCTGCTTTTGCTACTCGGGCCTATGCCTGCTGTCGAGCTTTGCCATGGCGGGCCGCTCGGCCAACCGCGGCATGTGCGCCCAGCCCTGCCGCCTGCCTTACGAACTGATTGACGAGAACGGTCGCTCGCTCTCCCCTGCCGGTCGCGAGCGCGCGCTGTGCCCGCGCGACACCAACACTTCGCAGCTTGTTCGCCGTCTGTATGACGCCGGCGCCGCATCGCTCAAGCTCGAGGGCCGCATGAAGGCCCCCGATTACGTGTATTCCATCGTCGACGTGTATCGTCATCAGATTGATGACATGCTGGCCGATGTTTCGACCTCTAAGGATGAAGAGGCCGCCCGCCAGCGCCAGCTCAAGCGCTGCTTTAACCGTGACTTTACGCACGCCTACCAAGACGGTACCTCGGGTGACGAGATGATGAGCTACGAGCGCTCCAACAACCGCGGCCAGATCGTGGGCACGGTGCTGGGCAGCCGTCTGGCCAACCGCGATGTGCGCGGCCTCAAGCCCGACGATCGCCGTCGCCGCGCCGCCATCGCCCGCATTGAACTGTTTGAGCCCGTGGGCAAGGGCGACCTGCTGGAGCTTCGCCACGATGACGAGTTTGACCAGTTCCTGACCACCATTGCCGCCGAGGATGCCGCCGCGGGCGATGTCATCGAGTGCCGCGTGCCCCGAAGCATGCCCGAGGGCTGCCGCGTGCGCGTGATTCGCAGCCAGCGTGCCATCGACGCCGCCGGGACTGCGCTCAAGCGCGATGTCCTGCGCCGCCGCGCCGTAGACGTGTCCGTTGTGGCACGTCTGGGCGAGCCGTTTACCGTTACGCTCACCTGCTGCGACGACCCCTCGTTCGCCGCCACCGCTACGGGCTTTACCGTCGAGGCCGCCAAGACCCGCGCCGTCGAGGCTGCCGACCTGGTTGAGCACGTGGGCCGCATGGGCTCCTCGCCCTTTGAAGCCGCGAGCTTTGATGTGGCCCTCGACGAGGGCTGCGGCATGGGCTTCTCCGCCGTGCACAAGGTGCGTGCCGCCGCTTGTAAGGCGCTGGAGGAAGCCATTCTGGCGCCGTACGAGGAACGCGGCCGCACGCTGGAGCTGCCGTCGACTGCCGTCAGTGAATCCCGCCCCACGCCCGAGCATTACCGCGATGAGCCGCAAATCTGCGCCACCGTCACCTCGATTGAGGCTGCTGAGGCCGCCCGTGCCGAGGGCGCCACGCGCATCTACATGACTACCGACGCGTTCGAGGCCGCCGGGCTCTCCCCCGCTGACGCATCTGAGCAGGGCATCGTGCCCGTGCTCGACGAGGTCTGCCGCGCCGTCGACCACGTGCGCGTCGACCCCTGGATCAATGCCGGGGCCACCGTCGCCGTCGGCAATATCTCTGAGCTCGCCGTTGCCGCCCAGGCCGGCGCCACGGCCGAGATTCGCTCCTGCCTGCCCGTGCACAACACGCCCTGCATGGAGGCACTTGCCGAGCGCGGCGCCAGTGCGTTTTGGCTCTCGCCCGAGATCACGCTCGACGAGATTGTCTCGCTGGGTGCTGACGCTCCTGCGGCCCTGGGCATCACCGTCTTTGGCCGCCCGCGCGTCATGACAAGCGAGCACTGCATTCTGCAGGTTGCCAACGGCTGCATCCACGATTGCGCCAACTGCCGCCTGCGCTCCCGCAAGCTGTCGCTCAAGAATATCGACGGCAAGGTCATGCCGGTGCGCACCGACATCCACGGCCGCTCGCGCCTGTACGACGCCTACCCCATCGACCTCACGCCGCAGGTGCCTCAGCTGCTCGATGCCGGCGTGCGTCGTCTTATGGTCGATGGAACGCTGCTCGATGCCGATGAGATTGGCCGTGCCGTCGCGCGCGTCCGTCGTGCCGTCGAAGCAGCGCAGGCCGGTCGCAAGCCCGCCGCCCGCCTGCGCGGGGCGACCTCGGGCTGCATGTTTGTGGGAATTAGCTAACCGAAAGGCTTACGCGTGAACGAAGAACCTCAAGTCCTCTACTGCGACCCCTGGCTCATGGCCATCGACAAGCCCGCCGGCATGATCGTCCACGGCGACGGCACCGGCGAGCGCACGCTCACCGACTACGCTAGCGACTTGCTGCTTGCCATGGGCGACGGCTTTGCCGCGACCGATATGCAGCCGCTCAACCGCCTGGACCGCGACACCACCGGCGTGGTGTTGTTCTCGCTCGACAAGCAAACGCAGCCCGCCTTTGACCAGATGGTCATCGACCACGCTTTCGAAAAGCACTATCTGGCGCTCGCCGAGGGCAAAATCGACTGGAACGAGAAGCTCATCGACAAGCCCATCGCCCGCGACCGTCACGATAGCCGCAAGATGCGCGTCGGCGCCAGCGGCAAGCCGTCTCAAACGCGCGTGAAGGTGCTCAAGCGTCTTAAGAGCCGTCGTGGCCTGCCCACGCGCTCGTATATCGATGTCGAGCTGCTCACCGGCCGCAAGCATCAGATTCGCGTGCACCTGGCAAGCGAGCATCATCCCCTGGTTGGCGACGACCTGTACGGCACGCCGCGTCCTTGCGGCCTGATGCTCCACGCCCACAGCGTGTCCTTCACGCATCCCGTAACCGGTGAGCACATCCACATCGAAGCCCCCTGCCCCTGGGAGCCCTAAAACCTGCCAAAAAAAGGCAGGCACCTTTGTGGTGGCTTTGCCGCAATGGCTCAGCCACGGTCCCAAAACGTCTCGATCTGTAACAGTTAGAACCCTTTTTCCGGTCTATCTGTTACAGATTGAGACATTCGAATCCCCCTCAAGGGAAAATCTCAATCTGTAACAATAACTCGTCAAAATCGGTCCCAGATGTTACAGATCAAGACAAAGGGACGGCAAGGTTCGGAAGTATCTCAATCTGTAACACCTGGCCCACTTTTAACGGTCTAGTTGTTACAGATTTAGACAAAACGGCAGACAACAAAAGCGGCAACGCCCGTGATGGACGTTGCCGCTTTTCTATTGAGAAAACTACTCGGTTTTCGTTACTAACCGCCGCAACGGGGACAGGCACCTTTGTGGTGGTTTTGACCTTGCCCTGTCGCTAGACCGTGATGACGTTGTCCATCGACTGGTACTTGGCTGGCACCTCGCCCGCAGTAATAATCGTTGCGTCGCGGAAGTCCGCAAACTTGACGGGCGCCACCATGCCAAATTTACTGGCATCCGAGATTACGAAGCGCTTGGCGGTATGGCGCATCGAGATGCGCTTGACCTGCGCTTCCTCGATATCCGGTGTGGTGAGACCTTGCTCGGCGGCGATGCCATTGGAACCCCAAAAACCGCAGTTGAAGTTATAGCGGTCCAGGGTTGCCAAGGCATCGGGACCGACGAGCGCCTCGGTCTCGGGCTTGAGCTCGCCGCCTAGCACCACGGTGCGCATACCGCGCAGGGCGAGATGCTGAGCATGGAGCACGGAATCGGTCACATAGGTGACACCCTCAAGGCGCGGAAGATGCTCGATGAGCTTGAGGGTCGTGGAGCCCGAATCGATATACACAAAGCTCTCGGGCTCCACAAGCGCCGCCGCACGGGCGCAGATGCGCTCCTTGTCATCGTTATGGAGATCACTGCGCTCGCTGATCGTCAGGTCGCGCGTCACGTGCGCACGCTCCAGACTCGTCGCGCCTCCGTGCACCTTGGCGATACGGTGTGCACGGTCGAGCGCCTGCAGGTCGCGCCGAATGGTAGACGCCGTCACGCCCAGGGCTTCAGCAAGCTCCGGCACGGTAACCGAGCCGGCCCGCTGCACCATCGACACGATCGCGTTGAGCCTATCTTCCGCAAGCATCGCTTACTCCTCCTCGGGGTACACGACTCCCCAATCGGCACGGAGCTTGGTCATCAGCTCCATAACATCGGAAGCATAGCCCAGGAGCTCGCGCTTCGAATCATCGCCGGCAACGGCCTTCTCCAGGTCGGCCATCTCGTAGCACAGTGCGTAGGCCTCGGTGCCAGCGTGGGCCTCCTCGCGGTGACCGTCTGCAGTCCACACGATGGTCGCATGGTCGGCACGCGGATACTCGTTGACCTCGATATAACACTTGTCGAAGCTGATAACCGAGCGCTTGGGCTGCTTGGAGTGGAGCGTAAGGCTCACCACGCCCAGCTGCTGCTCGGCGTTACGGCAGACAATGCCACCCGCGACGTCAACGCCAGTCTCACAGGTATTGCCCAGCGAAACGACCTCGGCGGGCTGGCTTGCCATAAACAGGCGCATGACGGACAGGGCATACACGCCAATGTCGAGCATGGCGCCGCCGGCAAGACTGCGATTGTAGAAGCGGTTGGTCAGGTCGCCGTACTCCTTATAGCTACCAAAGTTGAGCTGGGCGAGGTTCATGCGGCCAAAGTCGCCCGCATCCATGCGACGGCGCAGCTCCTGATACAGCGGCATGTGGAGCACCGTGGTGGCATCCATAAGGACCACGTTATGTTCATCGGCGATGGCACGGGCCTCGTCAAGCTCGGCAGAGTTGAGGGTAATGGCCTTCTCGCAGAGCACGTGCTTGCCAGCTGCCAGAGCGGCTCGCAGGTAGGTGATATGCGTGTTGTGCGGCGTGGTGATGTAGACGGCGTCGATGTCCGGATCGGCGTAGAGGTCCTCAACCATCTCGTACACCTTCTCGACGCCATACTGCTCGGCAAAAGCCTGGGCCTTGGAAAGCGTACGGTTGGCGACACCCGCGAGCTTGCGGCCGGCCAGAGCGAGAGACTGGGCCATTTGGTTGGCGATAATGCCGCAACCGATCACAGCCCAGCGAAGCTCAGGAGCCGTAAAGATATCATCGGGGAATGGCTTACCCTGGACCGAAGCGAACGCTGCCTTTGCGGCTGCCGCGGAGTCGAGTGGAGCCTGCTTGGAATCTGCCATATGTGCCTCCTGAGTCATCGGAAGTTCTTCGTTTCCAACAGCCCTATATTCGCACAAATGCGCGCGCATTTGCTCGTGTTTGCGTATTTATTTGCTTATCGGTCATTATTTAGCCATAGTTTGCACATGTTTGCGCGGGTATACGCATTATCGCGCAATGGTATGCGCGTAAATGCACATGCGACGATCCTTGCGAAACATAAAGAGGCGGAACACCAAAGCCCTAAAAGACAGAGTAGTCCGTGATACTCGACCCCTCTGGGGGCATCGGACATCAAAGGACCGTCCCAAACTGCCGGCACATGGGGAACGTCCCCATGTGCCGCTTTCGTTGCAAGACTGTCCCCATCGACTAGTCGTTTAAGAACGTCCCCATCGACTACTCATTTAAGTCTGTCCCCAATGACCACCAAACAACGGCCACTCATTTAAGTCTGTCCCCAATGAGTAGGGATAGAAAAAGGCCCGGATGCCGTAGGGGCATCCGGGCCTTTGCTAGCAACTTGATGTTGCGGGCAGCTTAGAACTTGTGGCCGCACTTCTTGCAGACGCGCAGCTTGTTCTTGCCGTCCTTCTCGTGACCGACGCGGGTAACCTTACCGCACTCGGGGCAAACGAGATTGACGTTGGAGGCGTCGATGGGAGCCTCCTGCGAAACGATGCCGCCCTGCTGGTTGGCAGCGTTGGGCTTGACGGCCTTCTTGACGACCGAAACGCCCTCGACAACGACCTTGTTCTCGGCGGGGAGAGCACGCAGGACAACGCCCTGCTTGCCGCGATCCTTACCAGAGAGAACCTGGACCTTATCGCCCTTCTTGATATACATATATCTCCCCTAACTACAGGGTCTCGGGAGCGAGCGAGACGATCTTCATGTACTTCTTGTCACGAAGCTCGCGAGCGACGGGCCCGAAGATACGGGTGCCGACGGGCGAACCATCGTTGTTGATGACAACGCAGGCGTTCTCATCAAAGCGAATGTAGGAGCCATCCTTGCGGCGGATCTCCTTAACGGTGCGAACGACGACGCAACGGACAACGTCCTTCTTCTTGACGTTGGCGCCAGGGGTAGCCTCCTGGACAGCACCGATGAACACATCGCCGATGCCTGCATAACGACGCTTGGAACCGCCAAGCACCTTGATGCAGCGAATCTTGCGAGCGCCGGAGTTGTCGGCGACGTTCAGCATGGTTTGCATCTGAATCATGGTAGATGTTCCTCCGAACTAAGAACCGAAGAGAGGTGCGCAGCCTTTAGACGGCCTGTGGTATGCAAGCCAGGCATACGCACATCTTCGGAAACGTACAAGTCGTAAGAGCGACTGCTTATTTAGCGCGCTCGACGACCTCGATGAGGCGCCAACGCTTCATCTTGGACATAGGACGGGTCTCCATAACGCGGACGGTGTCGCCCACGCCAGCCGTGCACTCCTCGTCGTGAGCGTGCAGCTTCTTGGAGCTGGTCATCATCTTGCCGTACTTGGGGTGACGCTTGCGCTCGGTGATGGTGACAACAATGGTCTTGGCACCGGAGACGGAGGTAACGACACCCGTACGGACCTTACGCGAGTTACGCGAATCAGTCATGTTCTCTCCTTAGGTCCTACTCGGCGACAGCGGACTTCTCCGCTGCGATCTCGCGGGCGCGCTGCTCCGTGAGGACGCGAGCGATGTCCTTCTTCACGGTGTTGACGCGAGCGGTGTTGTCCAGCTGGCTGGTGGCCATCTGGAAACGAAGGTTAAAGAGCTCGGCGCGCATTTCCTTCAGCTTCTCAACGAGCTGAGCGTCCGAGAGCTCACGAATCTCTGCGGGCTTCATTAGTTCTCCTCCTTGGCGGCGGCGGCGTCCTCAGCAGCCCACTTGGCCTCGAGAGCGGCCTCCTCAGCCATCTCCTTCTCGATGCGCTGCTCAGCGTTCTTAGCAGCAACAATCTTGGTCTTGATGGGAAGCTTGTGCTGTGCAAGACGCAGAGCCTCGCGAGCGACCTCCTCGGGCACGCCCTTGACCTCGAACATGATGCGGCCGGGCTTGACGACGGCCACCCACTCCTCGGGGTTACCCTTACCAGAACCCATGCGAGTCTCGGCAGGCTTCTTGGTGATGGGCTTATCGGGGAAGATCGTGATGTAGACACGACCGCCACGCTTCATGTAGCGGGTCATGGCAATACGAGCGGCCTCGATCTGACGGTTGGTGATCCAATGGGCCTCGAGAGCCTGGATACCAAACTCGCCGAAATGCAGCTCGGTATTACCCTTGGCCTGGCCCTTCATGGAGCCACGCTGCACCTTGCGGTGAAGAATACGCTTAGGGGCAAGCACTACTGACCCCTCCTCTCGGAGTTACGACGACGAGGACGGGAAGAGCCCTCGAGTGCAGGGTTGGGAACAGGCTGGCCCGGGAGCTTCTCGCCCAGGTAGATCCAGACCTTCACGCCGCAAGCGCCCATGGTGGTGCTGGCGACAGCCGTGCCGTAGTCGATCTTGGCACGGAGGGTGTGCAGAGGCACGCGACCCTCGCGGTACCACTCACGACGGCCCATCTCGGCGCCGCCGAGACGACCGGAGCACTGGATACGGATGCCCTTAGCGCCGGCCTTGCGGGCGGACTGGACAGCCTTGCGCATAGCGCGACGGAAGGCAACGCGGCCCTCGAGCTGCTCGGCGATAGACTGAGCAACGAGGTTGGCGTCGAGCTCGGGGCGCTTGATCTCGACAACGTCGACGGAGAGCTGGCCCTTGGAGACGCCAGCGACCTTCTCGAGCTCGGTGCGGAGGGTATCGATCTCGGCACCCTTCTTACCGATGACAACGCCGGGGCGAGCGGTGAGGATGATGACCTTCACCTTGTCGCCAGCGCGCTCGATCTCGACGCGGGAGACAGCTGCGCGGGAAAGACGCTTCTCGAGGTACTTGCGGATCTCGAGATCGTTACCGAGGGTCTTAGCGTAATCCTTCTCTGCGAACCAGCGGGAGCGCCAGTTCTCGGTGATGCCAAGACGGAAGCCGGTGGGGTAGACTTTCTGACCCATACAGCTTTACGCCTCCTTTCGAGGAGCAACGACGACGGTGATGTGGGAAGTACGCTTCAGAATACGAGAAGCGGAACCCTTGGCGCGGGGACGGATGCGCTTAAGCGTCGGACCCTCGTCAACATAGGCAGCGGCGACAACCAGGTTGTCGGCACGCAGACCGTTGTTGTTCTCGGCGTTCGCAACGGCGGAACGGAGAACCTTCTCGACATCCACGGCGACGGCGCGGTCGCAGAAGTGGAGGATGTCGAAGGCCTGAGCGACAGGCTTGCGGCGGATCAGATCGACCACCAGGCGGGCCTTGCTGGGGGAAACACGCACGTACTTAGCGACGGCGCGAACCTCGGTGGCCTCAGTTTCAATAGACTTAGTTGCCATTTACGGTTAACCCCCTATTTGGCCTTGTGGCCACGGAACGTACGAGTCGGCGCGAACTCGCCGAGCTTGTGACCAACCATGGACTCGGTGACGTACACGGGAACATGCTTGCGGCCGTCGTGAACGGCGATGGTGTGACCGACCATCTCGGGGAAGATGGTGGACGCGCGGGACCAGGTCTTCACGACGTCCTTCTTGCCAGCCTCGTTCATCGCGGTGATACGCGAGAGAAGGCGAGTCTCCACGAACGGGCCCTTTTTGAGACTTCTGCTCATAAGTGCTTTCTCCTAAAACTCGGTATCCGAAATTACTTCTTACGGCGACGAATGATGTGCTGGTTCGAGACCTTCTTCTTCTTGCGCGTACGAAGGCCCTTCGTCGGCTTACCCCAGGGGGTAACAGAGGGACGACCAGAGGTGTGGTTCTTGCCCTCGCCACCGCCGTGCGGGTGGTCGACAGGGTTCATGACGGTACCGCGGACGGTCGGGCGCACGTTCATGTGACGCTTACGGCCGGCCTTGCCGATGACGATGTTGGAGTGATCGGCGTTGCCGACCTCACCGACGGTGGCGCGGCAGGTAACGAGGATGCGGCGCATCTCGGAGGAAGGCATACGGACGATAGCGTACTTGCCCTCCTTACCCATCAGCTGGCAGGAGTTACCGGCGGAGCGGGCGATAGCAGCGCCCTTGCCCGGCTGGAACTCGACGGCGTGGATGAGCGTACCGACGGGGATGTCGGCGAGGGGCAGAGCGTTGCCCGGCTTGATGTCGGCGTCAGAACCGGACATGATGGTCTGACCGACCTCGAGGCTCTTGGGGGCCAGGATGTAGCGCTTCTCACCGTCAGCGTAGTGCAGCAGAGCGATGCGAGCGGAACGGTTCGGATCGTACTCGATCGTGGCAACCTTGGCGGGCACGCCGTCCTTGTTGCGCTTGAAGTCGATCACGCGGTAACGACGCTTCACGCCGCCGCCCTGGTGGCGGGTGGTGATGCGGCCGTTGTTGTTACGACCGGCCTTCTTGGGCAGGGGCTCGAGAAGAGACTTCTCGGGCTTGGTGCAGGTGATCTCGGAGAAGTCGGAGATCGTCTGCCAACGCCTACCAGCGGAGGTCGGCTTAAGGTGCTTTACAGCCATTACAATCCCTTTCAATAGGAATCCGTTAGCCATCGCAGACAGGGATTCGAGGTTCTGCCTCGGGTGCGATGACACCGGACGTATACACGGTTCCGGGCGTGTCCATTTTATACGCCCAAAACCTTGAGCTCTCGCCTCCCCTTTTTGGGAGGCATGAGCTCACTCAACAGCAGCGAGTCTTAGGCCTGGTTGCCAAAGACCTCGATGGTGTCGCCCTCGGCCAGCGTGACGATGGCCTTCTTCCAAGAACGGGTCTTGCCGGCGACATAGCGCACGCGCTTGGTCTTGGGCTTGACCGTCAGGGTGTTCACGCGAACGACCTTGACGCCGAAGATCTCCTCGACAGCGTCCTTGATCTGATACTTGTTAGCATCCTTGGCGACCTCGAACGTGTACTTGTTCAGCTCCATGCCGGAGAAGGAACGCTCGGACACGATCGGACGGATGATGATCTCGTGGGCGGTCATTTATGCAAGCACCTCCCCGAAGTGAGCGGCGATGTCGGCGGGCATCAGCACGGCATTGTTGTTGACGAGATCGTAGGTGTTGGCCTCGTCAGCGGTGATGATGAACGTCTTGGGAATGTTGCGGAACGACAGGTAGGCGTTGACGTCCTCATCGCGAACGATGATGGTCAGACGCTTGCCCTCAAGGCCGAGAGCCTTGAGCATGGCGACGGCAGCCTTGGTGGAAGGCTTCTCGAAGCCGTAGTCGTCGACGAGCACGAGCTCGCCATCGGCCAGCTTGGCGGACAGCGCGGAGCGCATAGCCAGCTTGACCTCCTTGTTGTTCATACGCTTAGCGTAGGAACGGGGCTTGGGGGCGAAGACAACGCCACCGTGACGCCACTGGGCAGCACGGATGGAACCCTGGCGGGCACGGCCGGTGCCCTTCTGACGCCAAGGCTTCTTGCCGCCACCGGAAACCTCAGAGCGGCCCTTAGCGGACTGGGTGCCCTGACGCCAAGAGGCCATCTGGCACTTGACGATGTGGTGCATAACGTGGATGTTCGGCTCGATGCCGTACACCTCAGCGGCGAGCTCGGCCTCGGCGACCTTCTTGCCCTCGCTGTTCTTTACTTCAAACTTTGCCATTTAAGTGTTCTCCTTGGTATGACGCTGGGCTAAATGGGCTGGGCCCTTAGGCCATACGGATGGCGACGAGACCATTCTTGGCACCCGGGACAGCGCCCTTGACCAAGATGAGGTTCTGCTCGGCATCGATGCGGACAACGGAAAGGTTCTTGACGGTAACGCGCTCGTTACCCATGTGACCGGCCATCTTGACGCCCTTGAGGACGCGCGCAGGATAGGCGCACTGACCGATAGAACCGGGGTGACGCTGGAAGTGAGAACCATGCGTCATAGGACCGCGGCGCTGACCCCAGCGCTTGATGCGACCCTGGAAGCCCTTACCCTTGGAGGTACCGATGACGTCGACCTTCTCGACATCAGCGAAATCAGCGACGGTGACGACCTCGCCGACCTTGTGCTCCTCGCCGTTCTCGACGCGGACCTCACGAAGGAAACGGACAGGCTCGACGCCAGCCTTGGCGAAGTGACCAGCCATGGGCTTGTTCACGTTCTTGGCCTTGATGTCGCCGAAACCGATCTGGACGGCGTCATAGCCGTCGGTTGCCTGAGTTTTAACCTGCGAGACAGCGCAGGGGCCAGCCTGGATGACCGTGACGGGAACGACGTTGTCGTCCTCGTCCCAAACCTGGGTCATGCCAATCTTGCGGCCGAGAATCATGCTGATCAAGATATGATCCCAACTCTCGCGTGGTCTTGGGACAATGCGTACACCACCGAGCGTACGCCCCTAGAGGACCACTACTTACACAACGTGCTCCCCAGCCTTGTATTTCGCCCGGACTACCTGACAACCCTATTAAGCAGGCATTTTGTCCAGCCAGAATACTCCCCTGGTTACACACAGCTGATTAGTATACACGGCTGCGGGCGTATCCATCGAGATTCATATTTCACTCACATTGTTTACGCAGGTAAAGTGCGTGGAGTCGCCTGGGCTTGGCAGAGGGGCGGCGAAATATATTAAGTTTGCTGCTCTACAGTCCTGCGCAAGACGGAAAGCACATTAAGTGCTTTCCTTTGCGTGCGGAACTCGCGACAAACTTAATATATTTCGCCGCCCCTCTGCCAAGCTCGGGAGACGACACGTTGATGTCTGCTTAACTCTGCTCGCTCAGCTAATTACTTTGTTGGGGGTCCACTATTTGCTGGAGGGTGAACTTACATTGATGAGGCTCGCCTTCTGCTTGTGGCTTTTCCTCTTCGAAATCGAAGATCATGATGGCGCAGTTGGGGAGTTTTGTTGGGAGCTCGAAGCCCTCTGGGGCTGCGGCCTTGATGAATTGGCGGCTGGCGCTGCCGTGGCTTACTGCTAGGAGGGTTTCGATGCCCTCGGCGCCCATGAGATTGGTAAGGGTGCCTACCATGCGCGCTTGCAGGACCCGGCTTCCTTCTCCTCCGAAGGGGACCAGGTCCTCGCCCGGATCCCAAACGTCGGTGGGCAGCGCATCGTGTGGGCCCTCTTCGAAGGAGCCGTAGCTGCGCTCGATGATGCCTTCGCAGAGCTCGACTGCTGCGTCCGGGCCGATGAGCTCGCATGCGATGAGCTGAGCTGTGTCCATGGCTCGGCCTAAGGGTGATGAGACAACTTTGTCGGGGACGACGCCGTGGGCCTTGAGCCATGCGGCGGCTGCCTGTGCCTGTTGACGGCCCAGGTCGGTCAACGGTGAATCGCAACGACCTTGGACGAGCTTTTTAACGTTGAATTCCGTCTGACCGTGGCGGAGTAGATATAGACGCTTCATGCTCTCCCCTTCTGTATACCTAGCTTTACCGGCGCAGCCCTACTCGTGGGTATGGCCTACGTAGTCTTCGTCGATCGTGATCTTGGTAATCGACTTGGGATATTCCGATTCGACCCGTTTCGCCAGCGCGCGCTTTAGGTCCTCGGCGCTCATCTGCAGATCCGAGGGTCGCACGCAGTCAAAGATCACGTTGGTGTGCGTAGGACCCGGCACGCAGCGAAGGTCGTGAATCGAAAGGCGGCTATCGATCTGTTGGGCCATGGCGTTAATGCGTAAACGCATGCTCGCCACCTTGGGATCGTCGGTCACGATGGGGTCGTAATGGAGCGTGACAATCATGCCGTCTTCGTTCCTAAACGACTGCTCGATGTTATCGAGCGTGTCGTGACTTTCCAGCGGGCTGGCCTCGGCTGCCATCTCGGCGTGAGCGCTTGCGAACTTCCTGCCCGGGCCGTAGTCGTGAACCATCAGATCGTGAACGCCCAAAACGCCGGGGTAGCTCATGATCTTGCTGCGGATATGCTCGACGAGCTTAGGATCGGGCGTCTGGCCCAAAAGCGGGCTCACCGTATCTTGGATAAGCTCAAAGCCGCTCCAGCCAATATAGGCGCCAACGGCAAGGCCGACCCACGCGTCAAGATTGATGTGCGTCACCTGCGAAACAATTGCGCACGCCAGCACGGCGCCCGTGGCAAGGACATCGTTCTTGGAATCTTGCGCGGTCGCATGCAGCGTCTCGGACTCAATGCGATCGCCGAGCTTTTGGTTGAGGGCCGCCATCCAGAGCTTTACGACCATCGAAAGCACTAGAACTGCCACCAGGGCAAGCGAGAACTCGACAGGTTCGGGGTGGATGACGCGCTCAACCGAGGACTTCACC
Organism: uncultured Collinsella sp.; assembly: GCA_902489775.1. Lineage (GTDB taxonomy): Bacteria > Actinomycetota > Coriobacteriia > Coriobacteriales > Coriobacteriaceae > Collinsella. Next base: position 3,186 of record CABUBH010000003.1, on the reverse strand, counting down.
AGCTCAACGCCAATCAGCAGCACGAGTGCCGCCACGACCAGGCCCGAGAGATACTCGTAGCGACCGTGGCCGTAAGGATGCTCGGGGTCGGCCGGCTTGCTCGCCAGCTTAAAGCCCAGCACGCTCACGATGTTCGAGCTGGCATCGGACAGGTTGTTCATGGCATCTGCCACGATCGAAACCGAACCCGAAATCACACCGATGGCACCCTTCGCAGCACAAAGTACCACATTGGCGACAATACACACCATGCCCGCTAACGTGCCCACACGCGCACGATCGCCCTGTGCGCGCTTAACTATCCACTCGACCATCTGCATCCGCCCCCACAGTACTACTTATATATCTATTGCTTGACCGGATTGTAGTGTAGCCACTTTGTCCCCCAGATACAAAAAGGCCGCAGCCCACACGGACCACGGCCTTGGAATGTGATATGCGGGACTGTCCCCTTGTCGATCGATTTATGCGCTTGCCTCGGCCACGCTCTCCGAGGTTTCGGACGAATCGGCTCCGTCCCCCGTCGCCTGCCCCTTCGCCGGCACCACGCCAAAGCAGTAGCTCAGCGCCGCAGACACCGCAAATGCCGTGCCGCCGGCAACGCAGCACCACAGCAGGTTCGAGATGCCGCCCGTGGCAAAGCCAATGACCATGAGGACATTCGTCATGCCGATGGTATAGGCCGTAACGTGGCCCACGGCTGCAACAAGGCCTCCGACGGCGCCGCCAATGGCCATGCTCGTCAGGCACCTGCCATATTTAAAGCCGCAGCCGTACAGCGCCGGCTCGCTTACGCCGCCAAGCACGCCCGAGATCGAATAGCCCAGCATGAGCGCCTTCTCGTCCTTATCCGCAACGCGGAGCGACGCGCCAAAAGGCATGCCCCAAACGGCGAACGTTGCCATCGTCGCGGCGATCAGGATGCACGAATCCGTTCCCACACTCATAAACTGCGCATAGGCGAGCGATAGGACAACGTTGCTGACACCCGCGATCTTAAGGAACTCCCAGCCCGCGGCAAGCCCCATGAGCGTGAGCAGCGATACGATGCCACCGGAATTGCCAAGCATAAACATAAGCTGGCCCAACAACATGCCCAGATAGCTGCCCGCCGGCGCCGTAAAACACAGCGAAACCGGAACCATGACAAGCATGGTCGCAAACGGAACAAACGAAAACGCCACGGCCTTAGGGATAACGCGCTTAAAGAAACACTCCACTCGCCATAGCACGGGCACCGAGATGAGAACCGGAATAACAGTCGTCGTGTAATCGTTGACCGGCGCGGGAAGCAGGCCATACACGGAAGTCATCGATGCCCCCGTCGTCGATGCGGCATCGACGAGCTTAAGCAGATCGGGCGCAATCAATACGCCGCCCAGCATCATGCCCAGCTGCTCCGAGCAACCGAGCTGGCGGGCGGCCGCCCAACCAAGATAAATGGGCAAAAAGTAGTAACCGGCGTTATAGAGCCAACTGTAGAACAGGCGATAGATTTCGGAATCGGCAGACCACAGGCCCAGCATGCCTTCGCCCATAATGACGGCGACGGTGCGGAACAACGCCGCGCAGACAATATACGGCAACGCCGACATCATGCTTTTGGACAGATAGTCCACCACGGCCATGGCGTTTGATGAAACCGTCGTTGTAAACGAGGTGTTAGAAACTTGTGACACAGGAACCCTTTCCCAATGTGACATGCGGACTGTCCCTTTGTCACATCGTGCGATACTGACCGATTGCGCGGTACTTTTCGTAGCGGAGGTTTGTGAGGGTCGCGTCGTCGAGCCGCCCAAGCGTATCGAAGGCATCAAATGCCGAGGACATGACGGCACCGGCAATTTCCTCATGCGACAGGCCCCTATCATCAACAATGCCGTCGATGATGCCGAGCGCCAACAGATCGGGAGCCGTGAGTTTAAGCGCCTCGGCGGCCTCATTCGCGCGCTCGGTATCCTTCCACAGGATCGACGCACAGGCCTCGGGGCTCACGACCGAATAGGCCGAGCTCGAGAGCATCAGGATGCGGTCGGCCACGGACAGCGCCAGCGCGCCACCAGAGCCGCCCTCGCCTGTCACCACCGAGACAATCGGCGTCTTAAGGCCGCTCATCTCCATCAAGTTCTGGGCAATCGCCTCGCCCTGACCGCGCTCCTCGGCACCGATGCCGCAAAACGCGCCCGAGGTATCGACCAGGCACAGAACCGGTCGACCAAACTTTTCGGCCTGGCGCATCAGGCGACGCGCTTTGCGGTAGCCCTCGGGATGTGCCATGCCAAAGTTGCGGTGCATACGCTCTTTGGTCGTGGTGCCGCGCTCGATGGCGATGACCGTTACGGGGCGTCCGTCTTTCCAGCCAATGCCAGCCACCACAGCGGCGTCGTCGCCAAAGTAACGGTCGCCGTGCAGCTCCACAAATCCGTCCAGGCCCAGCGAGATCATCTCGCCCGCCGTGGCGCGATCTGCCGAGCGGGTCTGCTTGACAATCTCGAGCGCGGTTTTTGGTGCCGCCGAGCGCTTAAACAAGTGTCCCAGCTTTTTGCCGCGGCGACCCGCATGCACAATCTCGTGCGGTGCCCCCAGGCTGGGCGCGTGCCCTTCGTGCAGCGCCAGCAGCTCGCCTACCGTGAGCGCAATCTCGCCACGCGGAACAACGGCATCGCAAAAGCCGTGCTCCAGCAAAAACTCGGAGCGCTGGAATCCCTTGGGCAGACGCTTGTGCATGTTCTGCTCGATCACGCGCGGGCCGGCAAATGCCGTCAGGGCATCGGGCTCGGCCAGGATAATGTCGCCCTCCATGGCGAAGCTCGCGGTTACACCTCCGGTCGTGGGATCGGTGAGCACCGTAATATACAGGCCGCCCGCCTTGCTGTGGTGCCGAACCGCCGCAGAAATCTTGGCCATCTGCATAAGCGAGGTCACGCCCTCTTGCATACGCGCACCGCCCGAAACGGTAAAGCCGACAACTGGCAATCCCAGCTCGGTCGCACGCTCAAATGTGCGACAGATCTTCTCGCCCACCACGGAGCCCATCGAGCCCATCATAAAGTTGGCGTCCATAAAGAAGAGCGCCGTATCGCAACCGCAGATTTTGCCCCTGCCGCACACAACGGCATCGCGCTCGCCCGAACGCTCGCTCACGCTCTTGAGCTTATCGGCATAGCCGGGAAACGAGAGGAAGTC
>CABUBH010000002.1 GCA_902489775.1 uncultured Collinsella sp. | reverse complement strand
GCGGCAGCTGCGGCGCTGTCGCGCTTGCTGCCTTGGGTGACTTTGGGGTCGATTGGGGTTGTCTGCACAATTCGCGGTATTATGTTGCGGAGTTTTGAAAGGAGCCGCTGGTGGTCACGACGACATTTGCCTCGCCTTTGGGCGAAATCTTGCTTGCCGCTGATGGCCGCGGTCTGACGGGGCTTTGGTTTGAGGGGCAGGAGCACTTTGGTTCCACGCTTCTCCGGGAAGACTCCGAACATGTTGAAGGCGCCGACGCGGTTTCCGGTACCGGTGGCATGTCGTCGGTGAGTCCGGCAAATGGTGTGGCCTCTTCGGTGCTTGAGCGTTCATGGGCTTGGCTGAATGCTTATTTTGCGGGGCAGGAGCCTCGGTTTACGCCGCCGTTGCATTTGATTGGCACGGCGTTTCAGCGCGAGGTTTGGTTTGAGCTGCTTTCTATCCCGCGTGGCGAGGTCGCTACGTATGGCGAGATCGCCCAGCGTGTTGCGGCTCGACATCATGTGCCGGGAAACGAGGCACCCGTTGTATCTCCTCGCGCGGTGGGGGCTGCGGTTGCGCGTAACCCCATTTCGATTATCGTGCCATGCCATCGCGTAGTTGCCGCCGATGGTTCGCTCAACGGATATGCCGGCGGGCTCGATCGCAAGGAGTGGCTGCTTCGGCTTGAGGGCGCGTACGAGGAATAGCGCCAGGGCACTTTGCATAGCCAAGACGTCCTGAAAAAACGGGACGCGCTTTCCGAATGGAGGATCAGACGGAAACCACGTCCCGGAATTCCGTTTTAAAGCGGGACACGCTTTCCGAATGACGTCCCAAGCGGAAACCGTGTCCCGGAATACAGCCTCAGAGTGGGACGCCGTTTCCGGTTGAGATCACCTGCTTGGACATCTATCTACGTTCGTTCTTGCAGGGCGTAGATCGACTTATCCATGTTGAACAGGTAAGCCACGACGCAGACAATAAAGAACATCGGCAAGCCGCCAAAGCCGAAGACTCCGCAGTCAATCAGGATCGGCGCGAGCAGCGTATTGGTGGCGCTGTCAAAGACGGCGGCGTATCCCAGCGCGGCGCAAAGCGCGATGGACATGCCGAGTTGAGCCTCGTTATGGCGACATCTGGGTAACAGAAAGGTCCGCGTTCCTCAGAGGCAAGATAGGCAATTCTGCTTCTGAGGTAGATCTCAATTCTGCCGACCGCATCAAACATTAACTGCCGGAGGGCTCGGTCAAATTCATACGTGTAGATGATGGTTTCGAATGTTGTGCCTTCGCGAAAGATGGTAATCCCGGACTTGCATTTGGTTTTATAGGGAAACCAGTAGGCCGACAGTCTGTAGTGGCCGACTTCGACCAAAGCTCGCCCGAGTTCGCTTTGATCAGAGCACTTAAGACCCTTGCTTTCTGTCAATAGTGCTATTTGTTCGTTGATGGATATCCGCGACTTCCGGCATTTCATTTAAGCCTCTTGATAGAAAAAGAGCTGGAGTTGCGCATCGTTGAGAGGCTTTCCAGCTTTAGCAAAACAAACTTATAAGATGCGACGGGCCGCGTCAGGATAATTACCGGACGGCCTAGGTGGCGGCTGGTTGACTGGCTTAAAACCTAGCGCGTGAAATGACGCTCCATGCTATTCGGCGCGCTTGATAGGATGACGAACCACAGTCTTAAGTTTCTCCGGTGCACATTTGCGCGGATCGGAGAGATAGATTTCGTGATGTAAACGGGTGTCTGAGAAGTCGGGAACATAGCCCTGCTCGGCCGTGTATTCATGCATAGCGTTTACGGTCGCCGGTTCGTTGCCGTAGGGCCCGGTGTGCATGCATTGAACGCAGAGACCCTCGTCAACTTTAAGCAGCTCGACGGCGGAAAAGTCCAGTTTCTTTTTGGTCGTGGCCTCCGCGACTGCCCAGTCAAAATCATCTCGGCTGACGAAATCGGGCAGGCGAATGCACGAGATAAAGTTGAAATCGTCCTTGCGTACATAATCGATGTCGCCGCTCGGGGAGTCTTGCCACCAGAAACCCTCGAGCGGCGGTACCACAAAGTCGAAATAGCCCTCGATACTCCTTGAGCCTTTCTTCGACATCTTGACGGTATAGGCGATGCCGTAAAGCAGCGGCAGGGCGTTTTGATACTCGCCACCTTCGGTATTTGGGTCGCCCTTTCCGCGAACGGCAACGTAGCTCATAGGCGGGACAGTTACGATACTCGGCTTGCTTGCAGGTTTGTAGAGCTCCTTGCATTCCTTCTTAAAGTCGAACGCCATGTTGGCCGCCTTTCTGCGTATTGGCCTGCTTAGATACCGGAATCATATCATAGAAACGAACAGTTGTTCGAATGATTTTGCTGACAGATAGAGATACGCGCGTTGTGTTTGGCGGTCGGCCTGACGCCGTCGATGATTTCTCTGCCTCCCCGGCTCCTAATCTATGGCTGTCGTTTCCCCATATAAAACCTGCCAAAATGAACCTGTCCCTTTTTGGTCGGTGCGAAATGGGTAATACTAAAGAGTTATCCGACCAGATGGGAACCGATCGATGGCCTATATCGAATTCAAAGACGTCATCAAAGCATATGGCGAGGGCGACGCCCGCATTCATGCGCTCGACGGCGCGAGCTTTACCGTTGAGCGCGGTGAGCTCGCCATTATCCTGGGCGCCTCGGGTGCCGGCAAGACCACGGCGCTCAACATCCTGGGCGGTATGGATACGGTAACCTCCGGCACCGTGACGGTGGACAGGCGCGACGTGAGCTCCGCCAACGAGGCACAGCTCGTGGAATACCGCCGCGCCGACGTGGGCTTTGTCTTTCAGTTCTACAATCTGGTCCCCAACCTGACGGCGCTCGAAAATGTTGAGCTTGCGGCGCAAATCTGCCCCGATTCGCTCGATGCCGAGCAAACGCTTTGCCAGGTTGGCTTGGGTGAGCGCCTCGCCAACTTCCCGGCGCAGCTTTCGGGCGGCGAGCAACAGCGCGTGTCCATCGCCCGCGCGCTGGCCAAGAACCCCAAGCTACTTTTGTGCGACGAGCCCACGGGTGCACTCGACTACAAAACCGGCAAGCAGATCTTGCAACTGTTGCAGGACACCTGTCGCAAACAGGGCATTACAGTCATTATCATCACCCACAACTCCGCGCTGGCGCCCATGGCCGATCGCCTGATCCGCTTTAAGAGCGGCCGCGTGGAGAGCGAGACGGTTCAGCAAAATCCCGTGCCTATCGAGACGATCGAGTGGTAGCGCCCATGGACCAGGACCGCCAAAACAGCCAGAACCACGATGCGCAGCACGTGAGTCGCGACCAGGAGTTTACGACCTACCGCACCGCCCAAAGCTCAAACGACATGGTGCCGACGGTGTTTCGCCGTGGCATCTATCGCACAATCCGAGGCAGTCTTAAGCGCTTCCTATCTATCGTGGTCATCACCGCGCTCGGCGTGAGTGTGATGTGCGGTCTTAAGGCGGGCTGCGAGGATCTGTGCGATTCGGTCGACGCCTACTTTGACCAGCAGAATGTCTACGATATCAACGTCCAGTCGACTTATGGCCTGACTGACGATGATCTCGACGCCATCCAAGAGGTCGATGGCGTCGAAACGGCCGAGGGCATCTACACCGAGACCGCCTACACCGCCGTGAGCACAACGCGCGAGCGCGTGGTCGTGCAAAGTCTCTCCAAGGAGAACATCGATCAGCCGGTGCTCGTGAACGGCGATTTGCCCGAGAGCGCCGATGAGGTCGCGGTGACTTCGAAGTTCCTGAAGGCTTCGGGCAAAAAGCTCGGCGATACGGTGAGTTTTGCCGCCAATGACGCGAGCTCGTCCAATCAAAGCGCCAAGGACCAGTTTGCCGCGGGCGATTACACCATTACGGCCGAGGTCCTCGACCCCACTGATGTAAGTTCTGACTCGACAGTCAACGCCTTTCGCGCTGCTTCGGCGGCGGACTATAAGTTCTATGTGAGCGAGGATGCCGCGACATCTTCTTCCTACTCCGCGGTCCACGTGATCGTCGAGGGAGCCAAGAGCCTCAACTCCTATTCGGATTCCTACGCGGCAAAGATCAATGAGGTCAAGGGCAATATCGAGAAGATCCGCGAGGAGCGTGAGAAGGCGCGCGCTCAGGAACTGACGGTCGACACGCCGGCAAGCTTGGATGCGGCCGAGCGCCAGGCGAATATGCTCTTTGGGATCGAGCAGGATAACATCAACCGCCTGGCAGAGGGCAGCGAGGAGCGCGTACAAGCGCAGGCCGACCTGGACCAGCGTCGCGCCGCCGCCGACCAACAGTTTGCCGATGCCCGCGCCGAGCTTTCCGATCTAGGCGAATGCACGTGGTACATCCAGGACCGCGGCAATATCGCAAGCTACTCGAGCGTGGAGAGCGATAGCTCGTCAATTGAGGCCATCGCCACGGTGTTCCCGTTCATCTTCTTTATCGTCGCCGTGCTCATCAGTCTCACCACCGCCACGCGTATGGTCGAGGAGGAGCGCACGCTCATCGGCCTGTATAAGGCACTCGGTTATTCGCGCGGGCGCATCCTGTCCAAATACGTGGACTACGCGCTGTGGGCTTGTCTGATCGGCGGCGTGCTCGGCAACATCATCGGCTTTGTGGGGCTACCGCTCTTTCTGTTTACGGTGTTCGATGACATGTACACGCTGCCTCAGATGCAGCTTTCGTACGACATCGTGTCGTCGATTGTGTCGGTGGCGCTGTTTGCCGTGGGCGTTGTGGGCGCCACGATTATCGCCTGCCGCCACGAGATGGCCGAGACCCCTGCCTCGCTCATGCGCCCCAAGGCTCCGCGCGCCGGCTCACGCATTTTGCTTGAGCGCATCGGCTTTATTTGGCGCCGCATGGGCTTCTTGAACAAGGTGGCAGCACGCAACCTGTTCCGCTACAAAAAGCGCGCCTTTATGACCATCTTCGGTATCGCCGGCTGCACGGCGCTCGTGATCTGCGGTATGGGCATTCGCGACACGTCGGTGGCGCTTTCGCCCAAACAGTACGGGCATATCACGCGCTATGACTTGCTGGCGGTCGCCAATCCTGACGATTTTTCGCAGACGTGCGCGGCATTGGATGAGCGCAGCACGGCCAATGATTCCAACGTGACGGTGACCTCGACCCTACCGATTATGACCGACAACGTCACCTTTACGTTTGGCGGCAAGAGCGAGACCGTGCAGCTCATCGTGATTCCCGACGACCGCACGGGCGACTTGGGCGATTACGTGCGCCTGGAGGATGAGTCCAAAGAACCGCTGTCTTTGCGTGACGGAGACGTGTATCTGAGCAAAAGTTCACAGCTGGTGCTGGGGATTCAGCCGGGCGATACGGCTCACGTCCAGGATTCGTCGCTCAACGTTGCCAAGGTCAAAGTCAGCGACATTTCGCTTAACTATCTGGGCAACACGCTCTATATGACGCAGAGCACCTATGAGCGCGCGTTCGACCGAAGCGCGCGTCTTAACGGCATCTTTGCGCTGCTTAAGGGCTCATCTTCTGACCAGATTGCGTTTAGCAAGAAGCTTAAGAGCGACGGTTGGCTCACCATCTCGAGCACGGCCGAGCATTGGGAAAACTATGAGGCGAACTTCACTATCATCAATTCCGTTGTGGTGCTCGTGACCTTTATGGCGGCGTGCCTGTCGTTTGTGGTGGTGTTTACGCTGTCCAACACGAATATCTCCGAGCGCGAGCGCGAGCTGGCGACCATCAAGGTGCTAGGCTTTCGCCGTGGCGAGGTGCACCACTACGTCAACAAGGAGACGTTGATCCTCACGGCGATTGGCGCCGCGCTGGGCGTGCCGCTGGGCGGCTTGCTGGCCGAGAGCTTCACGTACATCCTGCAGATGCCGTCGCTGTACTTTGACGTCGAGGTCGAGCCGCTAAGCTACGTGCTCGCCGTGGTGCTTTCCTTTGGCTTTACGTTTATCGTCAACCTCGCCACCAATCGTACCCTCAACAAGATCGACATGGTCGGCGCCCTCAAGAGCGCCGAGTAACCTGCCAAAAAGGGACAGGTTTATTTTGGCAGGTTTTATCTGGGCAAACGCCGGACAACCATTAGGTGGCCCGGCGTTTGCCCCGTTTTGCTGGGGATGTCTGTCGTTCAGTGCTCTTACTGGCCAATCCAGTGTTGCGCATAGCTCTTAATGTCCTCGGTAAAACCGTCAAGGTCGTCAAGGGTGATCACGCTGTCGATAAGCAAATTGGCTATCTCGCGGTGCATTGTGCTGCGGCGAATGTCGTTTGCAATTACGCCTGAGGACAGCTTGTCTCTATTGAGGCGCTCTTCTAGTGCCCAAAATCTACTGGACGCTTCGCTGTCGCCGTTCAGTATCTCAACGTACTGGCCGATGAGCTTTTCCATATAACGTTCTTGCCATTGAGGAAGCATTTTCTTAAACAGCTTCCAGTCGCTTTCGGCTACGTCGCGCATATGTCCTCCGCTCGTTAAACGGGCTTTTCCATTTGCCTTTCATTCTATTTGGTTTTCGCTCACAGGCGTGGATGAGAGGCTCTCTTTAGCCTTCGAGATTGGGCTTGTATGGGTCGTATGCCACAAAATGGGCCTATCTACTACGTTTGCTACCACACCCTCGACCATGACAAAGATTATGAAATTAAAACCGCAGGTAGAGGGCTTGCCAATTTTCGGAAAAGGCGGGTATGGTCGGCCCTCTCGAGTTAAACGTAGTAAATAGGCCCTTTTCTTGGCGCGCGGTCAGCTCAATGCTAATCTCCGTGCCGGAACTGACCCAGTTGTTTGTAAGTTGCGGTGATATACGGACTGTCTGGCGCCTTGGAGCCTCAAAACAGTCCCTATCTCACCGCAACTTAGGAGAAGGGCGGGGGTGGTTGGGTGCTGGTGGGTCGGAGCGTGTTAGGCCTGTTTGCGGCACTTCCATTGTTTGCGGCACCAGCGCATGAGCGCCTTTGCGATGGGAATCGTGATGAGGATGATCCATGCAGGATGGGGCTGTCCCAAACAGAGCCACATGTAGAGGAACCAAGCGATGGCGGCTGCCGGGTAGATGGCCTCGATCAGCTTAGACAGGTGGCGCCGATCGATGAAGTCACCAATCGCGTAGTAGACGGGAACCAGAAAGACGAGGAAAAGCCCCATGCCCCATGTGCCGTAGACAATGCCGAGCACCAGATAGGCGAGAGCGACAAGTGCGGGGAAGGGGAATTTGTTCCATGCACGTCCGACCTTGGTGTGGAAATGCTTGCCATGATGGTCGAGCTTGTCGTGTGCTTCCTTCCAGCTGGAAAACGTCTCGCCGTCGATGGTGACGGTGCCGTCGTCATTGGTGCGTACGCTATGTCCATCGTCCTCAAGCGTATCGATATGCACGCCGCCCGGCCCCACATGCACCTCTTCGCCCTTGCGCTCGTTGGTCACATGGATGCCGCTCCAACCAACATGGACTTCCTCGCCTTTATTGGGATCAATGACGTGGATACCGCGCGCGAGGGAAATATCGACAAGTGGTTTGTCGCCGCAATCGGCGTGCTCAGTAGAAGCCTCAGCCTCATCTGAAGCTTTGGTGCTGGCGTTGCTGTTCTGTGCCTCATCATCAGCCTGCGAGTCATCAGTGCTATCCACCGCCTCCCCATATAGCAGCTCGTCCAACGACACGTCATACAGCGCGGCGAGCGCAATGAGGTTATCGGTATCGGGTGAGGACTCGCTGCGCTCCCATTTACTAACAGCCTGGCGGCTTACGCCTAGCTGGGCAGCAAGCGCCTCCTGAGAAAGGCCGGCAGCTTTACGGCGATCGACGAGGCGCTGTGCCATCGCAAGATCCATGGTGGTTCCTTTCGTTTGATGGTCGAATCGAATGAGCCGAGTATGCCGAGAACAACCGGTAGCGACCACCATTTCTAGTTAGAATCTGCCCCAACCCTACCGCAACTACCGGTAGCAATCCCTAACGACCAGCCATTTCAGGACAAATGTCAGTGCAAGTAGCAGCCAAGAGCCCCCACTCAGTAAATTGCGGTGGAATAGTTTCTGGATTCAGCCATTTGCGGACTAAGCAGGAACTATTTCACCGCAACTCAATTCCAGCCCAGGCACCCGCAGCAAGAAGACGAATAGCCCCGGCGAGTATGTAAACGCAGGGCCCTCCGACCCCGCCCGACGATTTCGATTGGCGACCTTTGACGGAGTCAAGGGAGGAGCCAAATCGAAATACGTCGGGCGGGGTCGGAGGGCCCGATGGGATGGATTTCGGCCGAGGCTATTCGTCGCCGAAGCTGATGCCCAACGCCTTGGCCTCGCGCACCAGATCGCTCTGGGGGTCGACATACTTGAGCTTGCCGGCGACTTCCTCGAGCGGCATGTGGCACATCTTGCCGTCGCGCAGGGCGATCATGTAGCCAAACTCGCCGCGCAGACAGCCAAGCGCGGCCTCAACGCCGCACTGGGTCGCAAAGATGCGGTCCTGAGCGTCGGGCTGCCCGCCGCGCTGCGTGTGGCCGGGGATGGCGACGCGGGTCTCGCGACCGGTCTTGGCCTCGATCTCCTTGGCGATGTCGTACACGATCGAAGGGCTCGTACGCTCGGCGAGCTTCTTCTTGTACTCCTTCTTGGACAGCGCCGCGTCCTCCTTGGAGATGGCACCCTCAGCGACGGCTACGATCGTAAAGCGGCTGCCGGTCTCCATGCGATGCTCGATGGTCTTGATGACGTTATCCATGTCGTAGGGGATCTCGGGAATCAAGATGACATCCGCGCCGCCCGCGACGCCGGCATACAGCGGAATCCAGCCAACCTTGTGCCCCATGATCTCGATGACAAACACGCGGCCGTGACTCGAGGCGGTGGTGTGGATGTCGTCGATGCACTTGGTGGCGACGTCGATGGCGCTCGTAAAGCCAAACGTCAACTCGGTGCCCCAGGTGTCGTTATCGATGGTCTTAGGCAGGGCGATAACGTTGAGGCCCTCTTCGCGCAGACGGTTGGCGGTCTTGGTGGAGCCGTTGCCGCCCAGCATAAACAGGCAGTCGAGCTGCAACTTATGATAGGTGTGGACCATTGCCGGCACCTTCTCGACGCCGTCGGCCTCGGGAATATCCAGGCGCTTGAACGGCGTACGGCTCGTGCCCAGGATGGTACCGCCACGGGTAAGGATGCCGCTAAAATCGGCGGGCGTCATGACGCGGAACCGGCTGTAGATAAGGCCCTGGTAGCCGTCCTCAAAACCATAGATCTCAATAGGCTCTTCGCTATTGGTCATAAGCGTTTTGACAATGCCGCGCATGGTGGCGTTGAGCGCCTGGCAGTCGCCGCCACTGGTAAGAAGACCGATCCTAAGCATGATGAATCCTTCCGGGCAAGTTATAACATGCGCATAAGTTTACCCCCGCACATTGTTGATACGGGGGTAAAACGTGTTAGCTCAAGCGTATAGAAATGTAAACAACGTCAGGCGAGCGTAAGGTCGACAGGCCTGGGTCCTTACAGTGCGAAGGCGTCGACGTTGCCCCAGTGGCGGCGCAGCGTAATGACGACGGCGGGTTCGGTATTGTCAAAGACGACCGACCATTGCGTATTGCTGGTGATGTCTTCCGGATTGGGCTCTTGTGCTGCGGCACGCAGGGCTTTCCAGACAATCGTTTCGTCCTGGGTACCGACATGGGCGTCAAGGACATCGGCGATTGCGACGGCGCGCTCTTTACCATGGCCCAGCTCGCCATTCTTTTGGTTGGGCAGCACTTCGTCGCCATAGCAGGCGTAGAAGTTCGTAACCTGGCGTACAGGAGTCGCTTTGAAAGCGCGGTCCGGATCGCGCGGATCCCACTCTACTACGCGCGCGTCACCGGCGGCGTCGTTGATAAAGAAGTGGTAATCGCGTCCTGCCATGGCGTGCATGTCGTAGGTGGAAAGCAGGTTGACAGCTTCTTGCGTGGTGGCGGCACGGTCGAGCACCAGGCGGATGGCGAGCGAGGTATTGATGACGGGGCGTTGCGTGTCCTGGTCACAGGGCTTGGAATCCAGGGTGAGTACGGCAATGGACACGCCGCATTCGTTAACACCGTCGAGCTGGGCAAACGGGCCCATGAGTGCGGCGGCGCGTCCGGCGACGGAGTCAAGCGGAGTGTTATCGCCCAGGTTGTTAAGGGCCGCAAAGCCGATGGAGGCATAGCCGTCGCGCGGGTGATTGCGCACCAGCAGCGCCGAGGTGTCGTCCTTAAAGTCGTAATTGCGACCGGTGCGCACGCGGCCCTCGGCATCCACGGCGACAAAAGCGCTGCAGGCAAACTGGGGCGCCTGGACATGTGCCGGCACGCCGGGCAACACCTGCGCCACCACGGCATCGATGTAGGCCTGGTCGTCGCGCACGCCAGCGGCGATGATGCGGTCGAGGTCGTAGCCGTAGGCAATGTCGATTGCGTACAGGTCATAGCCATCCGCGTAGCCGGTCAAGCGTTTGAGCGACGCGGCGGACTTGATTTGCTTGCGGTAAACGATACCGGTGGCAGCGGCAAGGCCGACGGCGACTCCCGCGACACCGCAGGCGATGGCAATGCTACGTGGCTTCATGGCGGCTCCTTTCGTCCTGTTAGCGTAATTGTCGCAAAAGGCGCGCGGGCATGATGGCTCAACTTGGCGAGCGGCGCGGGATTAAACATGGAATGAAGGGCACGGCACTGGCGCGGCGGGGTATGCTGGAGGGGACCATCAACCCAGCGAAAGGGGAGAGCATGACGGATCAGGAAGCGCCCGAGCGCGCGCATGTGACGGCCGACGATATCGAGGCTGCCAACGACCTTATCGACTTTATCGAGGCATGCCCCAGCATGTTTCATACGGCGGCGACCATTATGGCCGAGCTCGACGAGGCGGGCTTTACCTACCTGCCCGAGAATGCGGCGTGGGACATAGAGCCGGGCGGGCGTTATTACACGCAGCGCAATACCTCGAGCGTCATCGCTTTTAAGGTGGGCGAAGACCTGGCCGCTACGTGGGGCGAGGACGGCGTTGCCGGCGACTATCATTTTCAACTCACAGCGTCACACAGCGATTCGCCGACGTTTAAGGTTAAGGCCGTGCCCGAGCTCGACGGCGCGGGCGAGACGCTGCGCCTGAACACCGAGGCCTACGGCGGCATGATCGACTACACCTGGTTCGATCGCCCGCTGGCGCTCGCGGGCCGCGTGTTGGTGCGCGAGGGTGACCGCATTGAGAGCCGCCTGCTTGCCACCGAGCGCGAGGTCGCTATTATCCCGAGCCTTGCCATCCATATGAACCGTGGCGTTAACGAGAGCTTTGCTCCCAGCCGAGCCGTCGACCTGTGCCCGCTCATCAGCGCCGGCGAGCTTAAGCAGGGTGACTTCGATGCCCTGATCGCCGAAGAGCTGGACGTTGAGCCCGAGCAGATTTTGGGCCGCGATCTGTTCCTGGTCAATCGTCAGGATGCGCGCATTTGGGGCTGGGCCGACGAGTTTATCTCGACGCCCAAGCTCGACGACCTGGCCTGCGCCTACACCTCGCTGCAGGCATTTTTGGGTGCCGAGAATGCGCACGACGTTTCGGTCTTTTGCTGCTTTGATAACGAGGAGGTTGGCTCCGAGACCAAGCAGGGCGCCATGTCGACGTTCTTGGCCGACGCGCTGCGCCGCATCAACGGATCGCTGGGCTTTGACGACGAGTCGTACCACCGTGCGCTTGCCGCTTCGATGCTCGTGAGCTGCGACAACGCGCATGCCGTGCACCCCAACCACGCCGAGAAATGCGACGCCCGCAACCAGGTTGTGCTCAACGGCGGCATCGTCATCAAGGAGGCCGCCAACCAGCACTACTGCACCGACGCCTTTAGCCGCGCGGTGTTCCAGGCCATTTGCGATGACGCCGACGTGCCCACGCAGGCCTTCGCCAACAAGAGCGATATGGCCGGCGGTTCTACCCTGGGCAATCTGTCCAATATGCAGGCGAGCATGCATGCCGTGGACGTGGGCCTGCCGCAGCTTGCCATGCACTCGAGCTACGAGACCGGCGGCGTGCGCGACGTGATGTACGCTATCCGCGCCCTCACCGCCTTCTACGAGCGAAACCTAACCATCAACGGCGCCGAAAGTGTGGAGCTCTAAAACCTGCCAAAAAGGGACAGGTTCATTTTGGCAGGTTCTATCTGGACGAATGCAAAGGGTGAAACCGAACTAGATCGGTGATACGTAGCCGCCGAGGTGCAGTATGCCTCGGCGGCTTTTTGTGTACAGAGTACGGCTACTGCTTATAAATGCTATACATGCTTTACGTATCTACCATAGAGTTTTATGATGATTTTAAAGTATTAAGGAGGGGTCATGACCACAACAGCCGCTCAGATCAACGTGCGTCTCGATGCCGATCTTAAAAGGAGTGGGGACGCCGCCCTCTCCAGGGCCGGTATGACGCCGAGCCAAGCGGTGCGAGCGCTCTGGCAGCTTGCGGCGTCGCTGGCCGATCGCCCCGGCGCGCTCGAGGATATCCTGTTGCCCAGTCGTGCCCGGGCGGAACAGCGCGAGCGCGAAAAGGCCGCCAAACGTAAGCTCGAGCTCATGGATCAGGGGTCGAAGCTGTTCGCTGCCGCTTGCCGTGAGTCGGGAATCGATATGGTCAGGGCTCAGCCATCGGACGACGAAGAGCTCAAACGGAATGCCTACGCGGATCGCTATGGCGAGGAGATGAGCTGGCTCTATGAGTGAGACTCCAAAACGCATCTTGGTTGACACCAACGTGTGGCTCGATTACTTCATTCCTTCACGACGTGGTCGTTCGGTGGCGATTGAGTTTTTACGCGATGCATGCGCGGCGCAGGTGGATTTGCTGTATGCGGCGACATCGTCCAAAGACCTGTTCTATTTGATTTCAAGCGAACATAAGGCATGGTATCGGCGAGAGCACGGTTCGCTTTCCCAGTATGCCGCTACGGCAGCGACTTCGCTTGCATGGGATTGTCTTAGCGTGCTGTCGCAGCTTGCCACGCCAGTGCCCTGTGACCTGAGCGATATATGGATGGCGAGTAGGCAGCGTGAGCTCCATAGCGATTACGAAGACGATTTAATCATTGCGGCAGCGATGCGCGCCCAAGCAGATTTACTGGTCACCAACGATGTCAAGCTCTCTTCGCATGCGCCCGTCGCAGCAATGAACGTCGAAAACGCAAGAAACTATCTAACAACGCTTAAATAGCTCTAAACCTCACTGGCCGAATTAATAGTCAGCGAGAGTTCCCGGGCTGAGCCAGCACTGGTTAGACCCCGCAGGTTGAACAAAAGTCAGCGAGAGCCCGTCTGGTCGAGCAAGGTGCCTTGAAAGAGGAGGGCATTGGCCTTCTGGCCATGCCCGACGATTGAAAGGCAGATTGCCGTCCAGACGGGCTCGCAGCGTCGAGTGGTCCGCCGTTCGTTAGAACGGCGGAACCCTAATGTTCGATCCAGCAGCGCAGGGTCTCGCCCGCCTGCAGATGACGCAGATTCTCCGCGGCGATGTCGACGACGTTGTTGAGCGTGGCTGCCAGGTGGAACCAACCGGAGACGTGCGGCGTGATGAGCATGTTGGGCGCATCCCACAGCGGGCTTGTCTCAGGCAACGGCTCGGGGTCGGTGACGTCGACTGCGGCGCCGGCGAGATGTCCTGACTCCAGGGCGGCAACTAAGTCGTCGGCGACCACAAGATCGCCGCGGCCGCCGTTGGCAAAGAAGGCGCCCGGCTTCATCGCGGCGAAGAACTCGGCGTTCGCCAGGCCGTGGGTCTCGGGTGTGCTGGGCATAAAGGATGCGACGATGTCAGCCTCGGCAAGGCGCTCGGGCAGGGCGTCCATACCGTCCATGTCCTCAAACACAATGGGATAGACGAGCGGATGACGCTTGATGCCGCGGACGTGCGCGCCCATGCTGCGGCAGAGCGTGGCAAAGTGGCCGCCAATATCGCCCGCGCCCAGCACCAGCACGTTGGCATTTTTGAGCGAGGTGACCGGCCCCAAATCCTCCCAGCGATGCTCGCGCTGCAAGTCGTGATAGCCGGGCAGGCGCTTCATCATGGAAAGGACCATGGCAAACATGTGCTCGCTCACGGCCTGGCCGTAGGCGCCCACCGAGCAGGAAAGCTTGGCGTCGGCTGGCACAGTGCCGGCGGCCAAGTAATCGTCATAGCCGGCGGTCTGTAATTGCAGCAGCTGGAGATGCTCGCATGCCGTGAGCATGTCAGGGTCGATGTTGCCCAAGATCACGTCCGCATCGGCGACCTGCTTGCGCGTGGCGGCGTCGGAGCTCGTGTAGATAAAGTCCTCGCCCGGAGCGCTCGACTCAAGAATTGCGCGATGGCGGTCATTGACGGGCAGCAAAACCAGAATGTTCACAAGCAGTCCTCTCCGCTTAGCCTGCTAAAAAGGGACAGGTTTATTTTGGCAGGTTTTACCAGGTAAAACGCTAAAAAACGCCGGGCTTCGTGATGGCTAACATATCCATCGCGAAGCCCGGCGCATCTACAGCTACCAGCTCAGCAGCTCGTAGCCGTCCTCGGTCACCACGAGCTGTACCTCGCACTGAGCCGAATCGCTGCCGTCCTTGGTGCGCACGCACCAACCGTCACCCTTGCTAATCTTGATGTCGGGCGCTCCGGCGTTGACCATGGGCTCGATGGTAAAGACCATGCCCGGAGCCATGATGGTGTCTACATCGGGCGCCTCGGTGGTAAAGCCCACAAACGGGTCCTCGTGGAACTCCTTACCGATGCCGTGTCCACCGTACTCGCGCACCACGCTAAAGCCGGCGTCCTCGACCGTCTTTTGCACGGCCTCGGCCATAACGGACAGCGGCAGCCACGGCTTGACGGCCGCCAGACCCGCCTCCACGCTGGCGCGGGTGACGTCGACCAGGCGCTGGCGCTCGGCCGAGACTTCGCCGATGCAGAACATGCGGCTCGAGTCGCTAAAGTAGCCGTCTAGGATCGTGGAGCAGTCCACGTTGATGATGTCGCCCTCGTGCAGCACGTCCGTATCGCAGGGGATACCGTGGCAGACCACGTCGTTGATCGAGGTGCACACGCTCTTGGGATAGCCCTCGTAGTTGAGGTCGGCCGGCGTGCCACCGTGCTCGACGGTGTAGTCGTAGATCATCTGGTCGATCTGGTTGGTGGTCATGCCTGCGGCGATGTGCTCGCCTACGTAGTCGAGCACGCCCACATTGATGGCGGCCGAGCGTTTGATGCCCTCGATGTCGGCGGGCGTCTTGTAGAGCGTGCGGGGCAGAACCTCCCAGCCCTCCTCCCACAGGCGCTCGAGGCGCTCATCGAAGGCGCTATGGCATTTCTTATATTTTTTGCCGCTGCCGCACCAGCAAGCGTCGTTGCGGCCGGGCACGGGTCCGTTGTCAAACATGGCTAACTTCCTTTCATCCGCAGCTAGTATAGCCCACCCACGCGTCCATAAAAGTTGCGGTGATATAGTTCCGATTTAAGCGGTTTAACAGCACAAATAGGAACTATATCACCGCAACTGATGGAGCGGGGTGGTGGGCACTAGCTGCTGCGTGGTTTTGTTAGTAGCTCACCTGGCAGGGGATGCCGAGGGCGCGCACGCGCGCGGCAATGGCGTCGAGCACCTCGGGTGCTGTCTTGGCAAGGCCGGCGACCGGTGTCTCGCGCGCTACCGTGTAGATGGTTGCTTCTTGTGGGCGAATGCGCTCAAGCGCCGCGAGCCAGGGGGCAACGTACTCCTCGCCGGTGTTGTCGATGGGCTTGCCCAGATACTCACCGGTCAAAAAGATCGTCTGGATAATGACATGGCCGTCAAAGCTTGCGAACGTCTCGATCTGGTGCTCGACGTCGTACGGGCCGACGGGCTGGTCGAGCAGCTGGATAAACGCTGGATCGACCGTGTCGAGCTTAAGGATATTGTCGTCGACCATCATGAGCGCATCGTGTACCTCGGGGCGGTCGGCGCGCGTGCCGTTGGAGAGCACGGCGATCTTGCTGTTCGGGGCGAGCTCGTCGCGCAGTGCGACGGCGCCGGCGATGGCCTGCGGAAACTCCGGTGCTGCGGTGGGCTCGCCGTTGCCTGCGAAAGTGATTACATCGGGGAGCTCGCCCTCGGCTGCCATCTTGCGCAGCTTTGCCTCGAGTGCATCGAGCACCACGGCAGCTGTGTTATACGATTCGTGGCAGGGGCGCTCGGCATTGAGACCGTTTTCGCAGTATATGCAGTCGAACGTGCAGATTTTGCCGCTGGCCGGCATCATGTTGACGCCGAGCGAGAGACCAAGGCGACGGCTGCGAACGGGCCCAAAGATGGGGCTGGCATTCAAAAACGTAGACATAGGCATATGCTCCTCAAGACAATTGTGCCTAAGCATAGCATCGGCTCCAAAGCAAGGTGCGGGCTCTTGCTTTACAAGTTTCGTTTTTTCACGTCGCTCATGATGCCGTGCCATGAAAAGCCTCGGGTCGGGTACAGTTAATCTGTTAACAAGGCGTAAGGCAATGCGGGTCCATCCAACCGCACTGACGTGCAACTGGATGAGCATTGATGATGGGGGCACAACATGGATTTTACGGTCGAGAATGCGGGCACCACGATTGCCTGTCGCGAATATGCCGGCCCGGATGTGTCGCCTGATACTCCTGCCTTGGTGTGCGTGCACGGCGCTTGTGTCGACGGCACATTTTTTGACGGTATCGCTTGTGAGCTCAGTCGCAACTACCGCGTAATTGCTTACGACCGCCGCGGCTGCGGTGACAGCAGCGATGCGGCAGACGACAGCTATGATCTTGCCGCTCAGGCCGCCGACCTGCAAGCCGTGATCGAACACGTTGGCGCTCCGACAAATGTGCTTGCGCATAGCGCCGGTACGTTGGTGGCGCTGGAGCTTCTTCGCACCGAACCCCATCTCGTCGCCCGTGCGATTCTGCATGAGCCGGCTGTGTCGGCCGAAGGCGTCGGTATGGGCGCAGCTCCGGTTTTGCTCGATATGATTGCGGCTGGAAAGGTTTCAAGGGCGCTCCGGCTTTTCTTGGGAGCCCTCGGCGACTTGGACCCCGAGGCTCCTGGGACGACCGAGGCAGAAGCCAAGCATGCCCTACGCAATGGTCGTTGCTTTATGGCCAATGAATACGGAACAAATATGACATATGCTCCCGACTGGGAGCGCGCCCGCGCGTCAAAGGCAGTGTCGGCCGTGTTTTTGGGCGAGCTTTCGGTCGATACACCCCGCGAGGCTGGTACGCGAGCGGCTGCCGAATATCTCGATTGCCCCCTTGTGACGATCCCGGGCGCGCATAACGGTTTGCGCGATCGCCCCGTTACGGCGGCAAACGCCGTTCGCGATGTCTTGGAGCGTTAGAACGCTCGATGACCTGCGGGGAGGGGGACTGTTAGCGTTTCGTCATTGTTAACGAATGCGCCCATAACCGCGCGCCCGCGGCTCCATTACCACCGTCTGCCAACTCATAAAAATGTAACAGCATTCACGTGCCTACCTGCATCGACAAGGTGTTACCCTTGTAACATTTGGAACCCACCGCTCCATGCGAAACTATCGAAAGGGCCCCGTATGCTCAATAATCACGAGGTCAATCTAACCGACGAGGAGGCTGCCGCCGAGGTCGCCCGTGTCGCAAGGACCTACCCCGTGGTACGTTTGCTGTCGGCCGATCAGATTAAGAGCGAGCCTAACTGCCTGCTCGCCGGCGATCGCTGCCCTTGTCTGCGTCAGTCGAGTCTTGAGGCTTTGGCAGATTCGGGTGAGGTGTCGGAGCAACTGCTCAACGATGGTGTTGAGTACCGCGCCCGTCTGCGTCCTCTGAAGGTCGAGGGCGAGCCTCACGTCTTGCTGATGGTGCGTCCGATTGATGAGCAAGAGGCCGCAGAAGAGGACCTTGTCTACACCGACGTGCTGACGAGTGTGCGCAATCGCCGATATTACGAGGAAAAGCTCCGTAGCGCCCGCATGAAGGCTGGCGTTGCGGTGATCGACCTTGATGATTTTAGGGTCTTCAACGATACGTGTGGTCGTCATGCCGGCGACCTTGCGCTCGGTGCTGTGGCGACGGCCATACGCAGCGGAATTCGTTCGACTGACGAGCTCGTACGCTATGGCTGCGACAAGTTTGTGGTCGTCATGCCCAATATTCCCTCCGATGACTTCGCCCGTCGCCTGCGTCAGGTATCCGATGCCGTTCGTTCCGCGATTATTCCGGGCCATGAGCACGTGAGTTTGACGGCATGTGTTGGTGGCGTTCGCATTCATGGCGAGACGGTTGATGAGGGCGTTGGCCGCGCTGTCCAGTTGCTGAGCCGTGCCAAGGCAAAAGCCGGTACGGTCGTGACCGATGGCGATTTCATCGAGGCCTTCCAAAGCGAAAAACCTTTGGTGCTTATCGTCGATGACTCCGAGATGAACCGAGCCATTCTCAACGAGATGCTCAAGGACGAGTATTGCATCCTCGAGGCTGATAACGGTCGTACGGCGCTCGATATGGTCGACCGCTATGGCGATGAGTTGTCGCTCGTGCTGCTGGACATTGTCATGCCGGGCGTGAGCGGCTTTGAGGTGCTGGCCGATCTGTCGCGCCGATCGGTTGTTGACAATCTGCCTGTCATCATGATTTCGAGCGAAGAATCCGACGATGTGGTTCTGCGTGCGTACGAGCTGGGCGCCTCGGACTATATCAGCCGCCCGTTTGACGCCCGTGTCGTGCGCCGTCGTGTAAGCAACACTATCCGTCTGTACGCCAAACAGCGCCGCCTGACGAGCCTGCTGTCCCAGCAGTACAACGAGCGCGTCAAGAACAGTCGCATGCTCATCGACATCATGGCCGGTGTCATGGAACTTCGCAATGGCGAGAGCGGCAGGCACGTTACGAATATCGAAAAGCTGACCGAGCTGCTGCTTGGCTGTCTAGTCCAGCGTAGCGACACCATTTCCCTCGACAACGAGGAACGCTCCACGATTGCCCTGGCTTCGGCGCTGCACGATATCGGCAAGATGGCGATTGACGATGCAATTCTCAACAAACCCGGACGCCTTACGTCCGAGGAGTTCGAGATTATGAAGACGCATACCACGATTGGCGCCAACATGCTGTTTGAGCTGGGCCGCCATCACGTCGGCAATACGCTTATGGAATATGCGTACCAGATTGCGCGTTGGCACCACGAGCGCTGGGACGGCAAGGGCTATCCCGATGGCCTTAAGGGCGACGAAATTCCCATTGCCGCACAGGTGGTTTCGGTGGCCGACGTGTACGATGCGCTGACGAGTGTGCGTGTGTACAAGGATGCTATCCCGCACAAGGAGGCGATCCAGATGATCCTGGACGGTAAGTGCGGCACCTTTAACCCGCTGTTGCTCGACTGCCTGCTCGAGGTGCAAGACCGTATTGCCGAGACGTTGGCACGCCCCGCCGACGTCGTCGTGTTTCCCACGATTTAGTTTGACCAAAGGAGTTTTAACCCATGATTTCCATGCGTGAGGCGTATGAGAAGATCGGCGCTAATTATGATGACGCGTGCGCTCGGCTGATGGGCGAGGAAATGCTTGCCCGCTTTGCCCTCAAGTTTTTGGATGACGAGAGCATGGACAAGCTGGAGGCCGCCATGGCGGCAGGAGACGCCGAAGGTGCGTTTATGGCAGCGCACACGCTCAAGGGCGTGAGCCAGAACCTGGGATTTGATAATCTGTACGAGCCGGCGGTCGTGGTGACCGAGGCGCTGCGCGGCGCCGATGCCGTTGACGGCGCTCGCGAGGGAATGCATGCGCTGCAGCAGCAATATGCGGCCACGTTGTCGGCCCTGCGCGAGGCGGCTGAATAAGAGCTTGCGTGCTTTGATGACTATGAGAGTGGATAATCTCCCGTTTTAGGCCCGGTGGCGGCCTCAAAGTGGGAGATTATCCACTCTCGTTCGATATGTGTCCAAAAATCCACGCTCACCCCTCCGGGTTAGTAAATGGCCTATGCGCACTGGCGGGGCTTTCCGCATGCAATCAATATCGTTGTTCGATAAACTGTTCGAATAACGATAGAGTCGATGAGGGTGAGTGTATGTCTAACAGCGTTCAGCGTATGGCCAAAGCGGGCGAAAATATCAGGAAGCTTGGCTTTTGCATGGCAGCCGTTTTTGCAGGGATGCTCGTCGCTTTTGCCGCGTTGGTTGTTTACGTGATCTGGTATGCGGTTGCAAACGTTGCCTCTGTCGATTCTTTCGGCGTCGTGACGCTTCTCGATGGCGGGTGCATCGTTATCCCAAGCGGACTGTGCCTGGCACTCGTCGTGGGTATTTCGCTTGTCGTTCTGTGTGGGATCAGCCGTAACATCTCGCGAGGCGTCTCGCCCTTTACCAAGACGCATGTGCGGCTTATCCGTGTTCTTGCGCTTGCCTTTGCTGTTAACGCCGCGGTTTCGCTTATTGGTGCCTACGGATCGGTCAATCTTACCATTGGTGGGCTGGAGCTTTACGTCGTGCCTCATTCCTTCGTTATTGAGATTTGCCAAGGCGTTGCCTTTGATGCGGGGTCGCTTATCGGCGCGGCTGTCTGTCTGTGTATCTCGGTGATCTGGAGTTATGCCTCGCTGCTCCAAGAGCAGTCTGACGAGCTTGTGTAGGAGGAAGCATGAGCTATCTCATCATCGAGCTTGAGACGCAGCTGCTTAAGACCGGAAAGACCAGCGCTGATCTGATTCGGGCGACGGGGCATACTCCGGCTAATATTTCAAAGCTGAGAAACGGAAAGATAAAAGCTATTCGCCTAAAGACTCTTCTCGATATCTGTGATGAGCTTGATTGTCAACCGGGAGATATTATTCAGCGTGTGAGCGAGAAAGAGCTTGAGGAGCTTATTGTCGAGCGTGCAAAAAATGTCGTGAGACAGATGCGGGATGGCGGAGGTAACGAGGCGTCGCTTCCGACATCAGTCTTTGCTGTAGATTTGAGCGACGAGTAGCATAAAGCGAACAACTATAACGAAATATCAGCGTAAAGGGGCCCGTGTCTAACACGGGTTCTTTCTTTTAGATTATCTTGACAAATATGAGTTATCGAAAAACAATAACAACTAGAAAAAACGATAAAGGAAAGAAGAAACGATATGATCAGTTTTGCTATCGAGCAGGAAGGGAGGCCAATGAGCACATCAGCGATAAAGTTATCAAAGGTGTCAAAGCGCTACGGGAAACG
Organism: uncultured Collinsella sp.; assembly: GCA_902489775.1. Classification (GTDB taxonomy): domain Bacteria; phylum Actinomycetota; class Coriobacteriia; order Coriobacteriales; family Coriobacteriaceae; genus Collinsella. The sequence continues at coordinate 64,996 of CABUBH010000002.1, read as the reverse complement.
GCGCGTTTTGCATGACGTTTCCTTCGAGGTGCATCAGTCTGAGCTCCTTGCCCTTGTTGGTGCAAACGGTGCGGGCAAAAGCACGCTTATTAAAATCGTCTTGGGCCTCTGCGAGCCGTCGTCGGGGAGCGTGGAGCTCTTTGGGGGCAAGTCGAAAAAAGAGCTGAGCCTGATGCGGACGCGTGTCGGCTATGTGCCAGATTCCTGCGGAGCATACCAATCCCTCAGTGCGGCTGAGAATCTTCGGATCCGATGTGCGGAATGGGGGCTCGATGAGAAACGTGAGGTTCCTCGCGTCTTGGGCCAAGTCGGGCTGGACGTCGATGAGAAAAAGAGCGTGAGCAGTTTTTCTCTGGGAATGAAACGGCGACTGGATATAGCTACGGCTTTATTGGGCGACACCGACGTACTAATTTTCGATGAGCCGGCAAATGGATTGGATCCGTTGGGCATCGAGAGTATATGGGCCCTTATCGGTCGATTGAATCGAGAGCAGGGTAAGACCATGCTCATCTCTAGTCATGATTTGGATGAGTTGGCATCGGTTGCAACAAGCTGCCTGTTTATTCATGACGGCGAACTGCTAAAAAAGGAATCGATGGACGTCATAAGGGATGAGGCGTCGTCCCTAAAAGAGTATTACAGGCGCTTGATGAAGGCGGTCTCGCTATGAAGCGGGCGATCCATCCCATAAAGGCAGATATGATACGTTTGCACAGGATATTTCCGGCGAAGTTTGGTCTTGCGCTTATGTTGGCGTTCGGCCTTCTCTTCGGCATCTTTCTAAAAAACGGAACAACGTTGCTCGCCTTTGGCTATGGCGTTTGTGGGGAGGATATTGGTTTCCTCTGGAATGCAATCGATCCTTCTGCGCCTGATGAGTCCCTTGCGCGCAGCGCTTTTGCCGGTACATCCCTGTTCGTTCCACTCATCGTTTGCCTGGTAATTCTACAGGAGCGTGGCTATGAAGAGGGCTGCCGAATTTCTTTGGCAAGAGGTCTCAACCGCTTTTATGGGGCTCTAGCCCATGCATTTTCGTCTGCTTTAATAATTGGCGCAGCATATAGTGCGCTTTGCCTTCTTCTTTTTGCAATAGCCATAATACGTGGAGGGCATAACTACTCGCACGACATGCTAACTGTATTTTTGCCTGCAATGATAGTCAACGCCGTATTGGTGATATCGGTTGCGTTGGAGACGACGACCATCTATCGGATTACAGACAGCGCTGTATTGAGCGGGGCTGCGATAATTATTGGATTTGTCATGAGCTTGACGCTCTACGGAACTTACCTTCAGACGCCCATACCGTCCTTGCGATGGATCTTCTTTCTTCCGGGGCCGTACCTTGGAGTCGGATGTGCCCTTGGGTATAGCGATATGGGGCAGCTGACGCTTCTGGGATATGGCGCGGCAGCCAGCTGTCTATCGGTATTGATTTACGCTCTCGTGAGCTTTCGTACTGGGGGTGTGCTCAATGGCTCGTCAGACTAGAAGATTCCTTCATTCAGAATTGAAGCATGTGAGCAAATGGACGTACGCCTTAATCCTGGTAATTTATGCGTGCATGGTGGTATTGCAGCTTAGTTCTTTCCCGATGTGGTTCTGTAGCCTCCGTGAGAACAGTTTCTTAGGCTTTTTCCCAGACCCGACGCTTCGGCTATCGGCAGAGGATGTCCTTCTATTTGGTAATGCAGAGGTTTTTCGCGGTCTGCTGTTCAACGTAGCCCCGTTGGCTCATGCATTGTTCTTTCCGTTCATCGCGGCTTGCATTGTGCCGCGCTTTGTCAGTTCGGGCTTTATTGAGGAACCGTGGGGGTTGTCGGAGGCTCGGGGAGGGAAGCGTGTGTGCGCTATCGTTGCGCGAGTGGTGCTGTCTTCTTTTGCCCTTTTGGGCGCGTTTATCCTGTCGAGTGTCGTTTTGTACTGCCTTAACTGCGCAATCGTTTTGGATGCTCAACAGTGTTTCAACCTGAATATGTTTTGCGATCGACTTCTTCTGGCGAGTGCGGTCTGCCTCGCATACGTGGTCTCTTGCGTGATTGTTGTTTCCTATTTTGGGTCCGGCTTCGGTCCGTTTGGCATGCTGCTACTTGTCAACGTTGTAGCGATCTACATACAGCTCGGGGCCAATTCCGTGCTTCCGCTTCCAGCCTCGATGCTCATGTGGATTTGTGGCGTGACCCCGTTGGAGGATGGTCAATGCACCTCGATTTTAATTGGCTGCCTAATAAACGTAGCAAGCGTTTTCACCATTTGCTTTACCGTCGACCAATTGCGGTCGAGATTTCTTTGATTGCTTGTGAGGGATAATCATACGAGCATACCAAATACAGGGGGGGGCGGGCACCGTGGCTGGTGTCCGCCCCCCCCTAGCATGGAAGGTTTAAGCCTGTGTGATTTGCGAGCTAGCGTGCCTGCTTTACCTTGGCCGCTGCCTCGACAAACGACTTCCACAGGTTAAAGTCGGTCTCGAGCGTCTTCCACGTGTACTCAGGATGCCATTGCACGCCTAGACAGAATGGCTGGCCTTCGACCTCGATGCACTCGGGAACGCCGTCGGTTGCCTTGGCGACCAAGCGCGTGCTCTTACCCAGACGATCGACGCAGCAGTGGTGTGCGGAGTTGGTTTGGATCAGCCTGTGTCCGCCAACCGCGCGGTCGAGCAGCGAGCCCGGCACGACCTCGACGGGATGCACGGGGTCGTTGAGCACGTGGGTATGGCGCCACTGCGTGCGGCCCTCGCGAGCGCCCAGGCTCGGCACGTCCATGCACAGGGTGCCGCCAGTGGCGACGTTGAGCAACTGCGTGCCACGGCAGGTGGTAAAGAGCGGCTTTTTGGCGCGGAGCACCTCGCCGACCAGCTTAAACTCAAAGCTATCGCGGATCTCGCAGCAGAGGGTGGGGTCGTAGGGTCGATCATCGCCCCAGCGTTTGGGGTTGACATCCGGGCCGCCGGGAATAGCGATACCGTCGGCGATATCGACGTAATGGCGGATGACCTCAATGTCCTCGGTGATGGACATCTGCAGCGGCAGGCCGCCGGCGGCAAGGATGGCATCGACAAAGACACTTGCGATTTCCTCGTTGGGGGAGAGCGTCTCGCTTAAAAACGGCTTCGCCTCTTCCCAGCGCGGCGCGACGAGGATGAGCGGGCGGTCGGCGGGATCGACGTCGACGTGCGGGGTGTATGACGATGAAGTGCGAGTTCCGATCATAGGTGTTGCTTTCGAGTTTGGATGGTCATGGCGAGCAGATATGGCAATTGGGCTAGTGGCCCTTGATGGAGTTGAGGAAGTCCTGGGCGCGCTTGGTCTGGGGGTGGTCGAAGAACTCGTCGGGCGTGCCGGTTTCCACGATCTGGCCATCGGCCATAAACACGACGCGGTCGGCCACACGGCGGGCAAAGTTCATCTCGTGCGTGATGACGATCATCGTCATGCCCTGCTGGGCCAGACGAACCATGACCTCGAGCACCTCGTTGATCATCTCGGGGTCAAGGGCGCTCGTGGGCTCATCAAAGAGCATGGCCTTGGGCTGCATGGCGAGCGAGCGGGCGATGGCCACGCGCTGCTGCTGGCCGCCCGAAAGCTGTGCGGGCACCTTGTCGGCCTGCTCGGCCACACCTACGCGGCTCAGGAGGTCCATGGCGCGCTCGCGTGCCTCGTCTTTGGACACGCCCAGCACGTCGACCGGACCCAGCATGACGTTCTGCAGCACCGTCATGTGTGCAAACAGGTTGAACTGTTGAAACACCATGCCCAGCTCGGCACGCATGCGGGCAAGATCCTTGCCTTCCTGCGGCAGGGGCTTGCCCTCGATGAGGATCTCGCCCGAGTCGATGGTTTCCAGGCGGTTGATGGTGCGGCACATGGTCGACTTGCCCGAGCCCGAGGGCCCGATCACAACGACGACCTCGCCGCGGTCGACCGAGAGATTGATGTCGTTGAGGACGTGTAGATCGCCATAGTGCTTATCGACGTGTCTGAGCTCGATCAGCGGCTGATTGCCGGTGGAAGAGGTGCTCTGTGCCATGGTGCTCGGCTCCTTATGACTCGAAATGGTAAAGCGTTAGCGGATGATCGTCGCGCCGGTCTTGTGCGAGACGTAGACAGCGGCCTTGTTGATCGCGACGTTGATGAGGATATAGATGACCGCGATTACCAGGTAGACCGACACGAGCGCGTCGTAGTTGGTAATGAGCACGCGGGCGTTTTGCATCAGGTCGGGGTAGCTCACCACGTAGGCGACGGTGGTGTCTTTGACTACGACCACAAGCTGCGAAATCAACGAGGGAATGATAAACCGAATCGCCTGCGGTAGCACGATTTTAAAGGTGATTTTAGCTTTGGAGAGGCCGAGTGCCTGAGCGGCCTCGACCTGGCCGCGCGGCACGGCATTGACGCCGGCGCGGAAGATCTCGGCCAGCACGCCGGCAGCGGCGAGTGCGACGGGCAGCGTGAGCATCCAAAACGACGGCAGTGCGATCTTATACTGGGGCAGCACCAAAAAGAAGAAGTAGATGAACAGCAGGCTCGGCACGCCGCGGAAGAAGTCGGTGAGCACGCGGCAGACCAGCTGCAGCGGCTTGATGTCGCTCGTGCGACCGAGCATGAGGGCGAGGCCCAGAACCAGTGCGATGGCGCCGGCGGTGAGTGCAACCTTAACGGTGCCCTCAAAGCCGGCAAGCAAGAACTTCCAGGTGGTGAGGTGCGTAAAGAAATACCAATAGTGGATCGAAAGCTGGCCGGTCACATAAAAGCGCTGCAGTACCAGGACGGCGAGCGCGGCGACGGCAACAAGCGAGATGGCGGTGCCGATGCGAATCTTGGCGCGCATCTTGGGGCCGGGAGCCTCGTAGAGCGCATCGCGCATGGTGAGTGCAGGGGAGGTATGCTTACTCATCGGAGGATCCTCACCTTCTTATCGATATAGTTGCCAATGTGGCTCACCACAAAGGCCGTGCCCAGGTAGCCGAGCGCCGAGATAAAGAACGCGGCGACGCCGCCGAGCGAGCGCGTATTGATGTAGCTCACCACACCGGTGAGCTCCTGCGGTTGCAACGGCACCTGACTGCCGAGCGCGGTGGTGAGCATGACGGCGATAAAGAGGTTGGTCATGGGCAGTACGCTCGAGCGCAGCGCCTGCGGAATCACGATCTTGGCGAGGATACGGCTGAAGCTCATGCCCAGCGAGCGGGCGGCTTCCACCTGGCCGACACCGACGGTGTTGATGCCGCTCATAAAGTTCTCGGAGCCAAATGCCGAGCCCAGCAACACCGTGGCGACGATAACGCAGGTGCGGTAGGGCAGGACGACCTTGAGCGGCGGCAGCGCGTAGACGACGATAATGAGCAGCGCGATGCCGGGAATGTTACGGAAGACCTGGACATACAGGTCGCCAAAGACGCGCAGCGGCTTGAGCGGCGACACGCGCATCACAGTGACGGCGACGGCCAGCACCATGGCGATGACAAACGACTCAAGCGTCATACCCCAGGTTGCTAGCAGCGCGTCGATATAGTTCTGGCCATAGAGCGACCAGAGCTCGGAGAGACTCATGCGGACCTCCCGCCGGTAAGGAAAGGGGCTCCCGTGTGTACGGAAGCCCCGACAACTCAGTGAGGAAACAGTTTAGCGCAATAAAGCGCATCGTGCGTTTCCGTATGGTTTCGTAGCGGCCGTTACTAGGCTCGCTGCCTAGGCGCCGATCTCGGGCAGCTCGGGAACATTGGTGTCGCCCGTACGGTCACCAATGCAGATCTGCCACAGCTCGGTCCAGGTGCCGTCATCCTCGATCTTCTTAAGGAAGTCGTTGACAAAGGCGACACCGTCGGAATCGAGCGGCAGGCCGATGCCGTAGGGCTCCTTGCTGCCGAAGGGCTTGCCGGCAATCTTATACTTGCCGGGCTCGCGCACCAGGGCGCTCTGCTGCATGTTGTTGTCGATGACGTAGGCGTCAACGCGACCCTGCTGGAGTGCCTGACGGGCCTCCTCGTCGGTCTTGAACTCTTGCTGGCTGGCCTTGGGAGCGAACTCCTCCAGGATGGCGGGGCCGTTGGAGCCGGACTGGACGGCGACGTTCTTGTCGGCCAGGTCGTCGACGCTCTTGATGTCGTCGTTGTCGGCGAGCACCAGGATGGCCTGCTGCGTGTAGTAGTAGGGGCCGGCGAAGGAGACGAGCTTCTTGCGCTCATCGGTGATGGTGTAGGTGGCGAAGACGGCGTCGACCTGGCCGTTCTGCAGGACGGACTCGCGCGTGTCAGAGGTCACCTGGGTGATCTCGACCTTGTTCTCGCCCAGGATGTAGTTGGACAGGAGCTGTGCGATACCGGCGTCGAAGCCACGGGTCTTGCCGTCCTTCTCGTTAAGGAGGGAGAAGAGCGTGGAAGTCTGAACGCCACCGATCTTAAAGACGCCGGCGTCCTTGACGGCCGTGGCCCAGGTGCTGGCGGCGATGGCGTCGTCATCGGCCTTGGGGCCGTTGTCGACGAGCTTGTCGAAAGCCTTGGCATCGAGCGTGGTGGAAGTCTCGGTATCGTCGGAGCTCTTGGAAGAGCCAGCGGCGGAACCCTTGTCGGCCTCGGCGCTGGTGTCGGAGCAGCCGGCAAGACCAAGGCCGGCGACGGTTGCGAAGGTGGCGGCGACAAAGCCGCGGCGGTCGAGAACGACCTGCTGGGAGAGGTTCTTGCTCATGGTAGAACACCTTTCTCAATAAAATCCCTAGCGGTTGAGTAGAGTTATACCCCATCCCGCTCAAATGGGTCAACACGAAATAACTCAGAAACATACTTACCTTATGGGTTATTCTACCTACCAAAAAGGGACAGGTTTATTTTGGTAGGTTTTATCTGGGGAAACGTCGATTATCGCTGTTGAAGCGACGCCTTGCGGCGGGAGCGGGCGCTCGCAGCGGTCGCTATAATGGCGGCAACGCGACACATATATATACGTGAGGAGATCGTTGCATGAACGGCTATACATTCTTCGCGCCGACCAGGGTGCTGTTTGGCGCGGGCAAGCTGAGCGAGCTGGGTGCACAGAAACTCCCCGGCACCAAGGCGCTCATCGTCACGACCGGCGGCAACTCGGTCAAGCGCTTTGGCTATCTGGAGCGCGTGGAGGCCGAGCTCGACCGCGCCGGCGTGGCACACGAGCTGTTCGACCGCATTGAGCCCAACCCGCTGCGCGAAACCGTCAACGCAGGTGGCTGGATGGCGTGCACCCATGGCTGCGACTTTGTGCTGGCACTCGGCGGCGGCTCGGTCATGGACGGCAGCAAGGGCATCTGCGCGGTGGCGGCAAACCCGCACGCGGATGCCGAGGGCAACGAGTGCCCCGGTGACATTTGGGACTTTGTGAACGGCGGCACCGCGCTTGGGCTGCCCATCCCCAACGATCCGCTGCCGCTGGTGTGCGTGACCACCACGGCCGGCACCGGCTCCGAGGCCGATGCGGGCGGCGTAATCTCCTGCGAGGAGAACGACGAGAAGCTCCGCTTGGGCGACCCGCGTCTGTTCCCGGTGCTCTCGGTCGTCGACCCCGAGCTGATGGTGAGCGTTCCGGCGCGCTTGACGGCTTATCAGGGATTCGACGCCCTGTTCCACAACGTCGAGTGCTATATCGCCAATACCAATACGCCCATGGGCGACATGGTTTGCCGCGAGGGTATTCGACGCGCCGCGGCTTCGCTGGCTGCGTGCGTGAACAGCGGCGACGACCTGGATGCGCGTGCCGAGCTCGCTTTTGCCAACACGCTCGGCGGCTATGCCATGGTGTGCTCGGGCTGCGCGGGATGCCATGGCCTTGAGCATGGCATGAGTGCACATCATCACGGCCTGCCGCACGGCGCCGGCCTCATCATGATCGCGCGTGCCTACCACACGTGGATGATCGATCACGGTGCCGCGCCCGAGCGCTATATCGACATGGCACGCCTGATGGGCAATGTTGCCGCGGATGATCCGCACGATTTTGTAATTGAGCTTACCCGCTTGATGAAAGCCTGCCATGTTGCCGATCTTGCCATGAGCGAATGGGGGATTACCGCCGACGAGCTGCCCGCCATCGCGCACAATGCCCTAACGACCAACGGCGCTCTGTTCGGCCACGATCCCGTCGCCCTGACCGAGCCCGATGTCGTCGAGATCCTCAAGCGAAGCTACCGCTAGCCGTATTATCTCGATCTGTAACATCTGCAGCCGTTTATGTTGAGTAACTGTTACAGATTGAGATTTTCTCTTCAGGGGAATTCGAATGTCTCGATCTGTAACAGTTGGACGAGGATTTGGCCCCTAATTGTTACAGATTGAGATAAACATCAGGGGCTTAAACGGTTCGTCTCGATCTGTAACATCTGGACGTTAATTTGGTCTCTAGGTGTTACAGATCAAGATAGTTGCGTCGTGAAAACAAAAACCTCCGCAGGGGTGCTTCCCTTGCGGAGGTTTTTTACTCGTTGAGTAGCCTTACGGCCTCGGCGGCCATGTTCTCGACCGTCATGCCGTTCTGAGCGAGCAGCTCGTTGGGGTCGTAGCGGTCGGGGAAGCCCTTGGCGATGCCGAAGGTGCGTGTGCGCACTGGCGTGCAGGCCAAGTAGCACGCGACACGCTCGCCCCAGCCGCCGTCCAATATGCCGTCCTCGAGGGTGACGACAACGCGATGCTCGGTGGCAAGGCTGTCGAGGAACTCGCGGTCGAGCTCGGTTGCAAAGCGCGGGTTGACGAGCGTGGCCTCGATGCCGTACTCGGCAGCCAAGCGGTTTGCCACGCGCTCGCCCAGCTCAAAGAAATCGCCAAGCGCAAGCACGGCCACATCGCGGCCCTGACGTACGACGTTGTAGCGAACGGCGCTGTAGTCGGTGTCCTCGGCGGGCGCCAAATCGGGGCGGCTTACCAGGCCAATGCCGGGCACGCGGATCGCCACGGGATGCTCGCGGTGATCGAGCGACCAGCTCAGCATGGACAGATATTCCTCCATGCAGGCCGGTGCCAGGTAGCGCATGTTGGGAAGTCCGCCCAGCATAGAAATATCAAAGAACGAGAGGTGTGTCTCGGATGTGGTGCCAAAGATCGACGCGCCAAACAGCAGGATGGTTGCGGGGGCGTCGTTGAGGCACAGGTCGTGCCACAGTTCGTCGTAGGCGCGCTGCAAAAACGTCCCGTACACACCAAAGACTGGCTTGGCGCCCGAGCGCGCAAGCGCGGTGGCAAAGGTCACGGCGTGTTCCTCGGCAATGCCCACATCGACGAACTGTTTGCCGGCGGCAGCGCGAAGCTCGGGCGTAAAGCCCATGATGTAGGGTGTGGCGGCCGTGATGCCCACGACCTGCGGATCGCGCTCGATGGCGGCGCTGAGCGCCTCGCCCGTAATGTCGGCGTAGGTGCGCGGCGCAGGCTCGCTCGGATGGCCCGGGCAGAGCTTGCGCCCGGTCGCCATGTCAAACGGACCCACGTGGTGCCAGCGCTCGGGGTCGCTCTGGGCTGGCTCAAAGCCCTTGCCCTTGGCGGTCGAGACGTGCAGTACGATGGGGTGATCGATATCGCGCAGTTCCTGCAACGCGTCGACGAGGGCCAACACGTCGTTACCGGCGTCCAGATAGCGGTAGTCGAGCCCCATCGCGCGGAAAACGTTGCGCTCACAGGTGCCGTTGCTGGCGCGCAGCTCGGCCAGATTGCGATACAGGCCGCCATGGTTCTCGGCAATGGACTGGTCGTTATCGTTGACGATGATGATCAGGTTGCTATCGAGTTCGGCGGTGTTGTTAAAGCCCTCAAACGCCAGGCCGCCCGAAAGCGAGCCGTCGCCAATGATGGTGATGACGTTGTACGCATCGCCCGCCAGGTCACGAGCGTACGCCAGGCCGCAGCCCAGGCTCACCGACGTGGAGGTATGGCCCATGGCGAACAGGTCGTGCTCGGACTCGTCGGGATTGGCAAAGCCAGAAGCCTCACCATAACGCTCCGGATCGATATAAGTGTACGCGCGCCCGGTCAGCGCCTTGTGGGCGTAGGTCTGGTGCGAAACGTCAAAGACAATCTTGTCGATGGGGGAGTTAAATACGCGATGAAGCGCAACCGTAAGCTCAACGACGCCCAAGTTGGGGGCAACGTGCCCGCCGACGGCGGCGGAGCTTTCGAGGATTGCCTGACGGATCTCGCCGCAGAGCAGCGGAAGCTCGGCGCGGTCGAGAGCCTTGACGTCCTCGGGCGTTGTCGTTTGCGTAAGCAGCATCGTTGTGGGTTACTCCATGCGAATCGTGCGCCGGCACTCCCTCGGCCGGCACAATTGCACAAGACAGTCTCGCACATTTTGGCGTTTGATATGTGACGGCGGCGCGGTAATTCGCCAACTGGTGGGGCAAAACGTTTTGTCCGATGCCATACTGATATGTTCCATGATGTTTTTATCGATTGTGCACAGGCCGTGGCTTGTCGCCGTGAGTCGCTGGAAGGAGGCAGCATGTCCGATGTCGTTCGTGCCGAGAACATCGCACGCGAGGTCGACGATGCCGCCCGTCTGCTGGCCCAGGCGGGTCGCTTGGACCTGACGCGCGAGTTTATCCAGCATGGCGACGTGACGGTGTATGCGCATGTGACCTCGGTGGCACGGGCGAGCCTGTCCTTTGCCGAGCGCCTTGGACGTGCTGGCGTTTCGGTTGACCGTGCTTCATTGCTGCGCGGGGCCCTGCTGCACGATTACTTTCTCTATGACTGGCACGATCCCGACCCAAGCCATCGGCTGCATGGCTTTCGCCACCCGTTTTTTGCCCTGGCACGTGCGGAGGAAGATTTTGAGCTGACGCCGCGCGAACGGAATATTATCGTGCGGCATATGTTTCCGCTGGTGCCAGTGCCGCCGACGTGTCGTGAGGCTTGGATTGTATGCCTGGCAGATAAATGGTGCGCTCTGCGCGAGACAGTCTCCGGTCGTCTGCGGCGCAAAGGCGGCGCGAACGATTCGAACGAGGGCTCGAGTGACGGCTCGAGCAAAGATTCGAGCGAGAAGAGGAGAGGGTAGACGGTGGGGACCGCGATCGACATGGCATTTGACGGCGCGACGCTTGCCGCCTGCCCACTCTCGGCACTGGTGCTCTCGTTTGCCTTTTACGGGTTTTGCGGTTGGGCATGGGAGTCGACAGTATGCGCCATGCTCAATCACGGACGATTTGCCAACAGTGGCTTTTTGCTTGGGCCGTGCTGCCCCATCTATGGCGCGGGCGGCATTGCCTGCTGGCTGCTGTTGCGTGGGATTCCGGATGCCTCGAGCCAGTTTGTCGCCGCAGCGCTCGTATGCAGCGTGATTGAGTACAGCGTAGGCGTGCTGTTGGAAAAAACAACGGGCGCTCGCTTTTGGGACTATTCGCACCTGCCGTTTAACCTGCACGGACGCATCTGCCTGTACTGGGCATGCGCGTTTGGCCTGGGTGCGTTGTGTATTTGTCGTTTAGTGGAGCCGGCATTGCTGGGACTGCTTGGCTATCTGCCGGTGCTGATTGTGCGGCTGTCCGCCTTTATCGTCGCGGTCGCGATGATGGTCGACGCGGTGTGCTCGTTGGCGAGCTGGCGGCGTCTGTCTGATCAGCTGGAGCGCGTCCGGGCCGACCTTGCCGACCGCATCAATGAGTCGCTTGCCGATGCCTCGGACTCAATGCTCGAACGTATTCCCGATTCGGCGATCGACTCGGTGGCACAGACGCATATCCGCAGCCGTGCCGTTAACGCATGGCTGGCGGAGCTGGGCGACGCGACGCTCGATGCCCTTCGTGAGAAGGCTTCGATGCCGACATTTATCTCGGATGGTGCTCGCGGCCTGGCGCTTGCCGCCCGCCGCGTGGCCGATGCCGCGCCGAGCAGGCCGCGTCCGTCGCTCAGTCGCCGCCTTGCCGGCAAGCGCATGAGCCGTCCGGTGCCGAGCGTGTCACTCAGCCGCCGCGACCTACGCTTCTTTAACGCCTTCCCGCGCCTGCGCATCAATCGCTACGAAGGTGTCATTCGAGCAACTAATCTCCGCGACCGCGTCCACGAGCTGTTTCGGCGCTAGCCGGGACGGGCGCGCTCACGGCTCCCTTGCTCGCGTATTTCCCGTCCGTTTCGCGTCCGTTGCCGTGCCGTTTCCAAGATTGCGGCACCGTTTCCATTCGACAACGCAGCGTTTAACAACGCCGTATCTGGTCTACACCAGTTGCCCCTCGGCCGCATTATGGGCGCCGACAACGTCCACGCGACCAAGGGAGAGCGAATGTACGATACGGAATCGACAACGTTTATGCTCATCTGCACCATGCTCGTGTTTTTAATGACACCGGGTCTGGCGTTTTTCTATGGCGGCCTGTCCAGGCGCAAAAATGTCATCAACACCATGCTCATGTGCTTTGGCGCCATTGGCCTGGTTGGTGTGCTGTGGATTGTTGCCGGCTGGTCGCTGGCCTACGGCGGCGACGGTTCCAGCCCGTTTATTGGAGGCCTTGACCAGCTGCTGTGCCTGCCGGTGCTCAACCAGGTGCTGCAGGCGGCCGAGGGCAATGCCGCGGACGGTGCCGTCTACCCTCAGATCATTAACATCGCCTTCCAGATGGCGTTTGCCATGATCACGGCCGCTATCGTCACGGGCAGCCTGGCCGGCCGCGTTAAGTTTGGTGCCATGACGGCCTTCCTGGGCATTTGGCTGCTCGTGGTCTATGCGCCACTCGCCCACATGGTCTGGGGCGGCGAGGGCTCCTTTATCGGCGACATGATCGGCGCGCTCGACTTTGCCGGCGGCGACGTAGTACACATTTCGTCCGGTCTCACGGGCCTGATTCTCTGCTTAATGCTTGGCCGTCGTCGCGGCTTTGGCATGGTGAGCTATCGCCCGCATAACGTGCCGTTTGTGGCGTTGGGCGCCGGGCTGCTTTGGTTTGGCTGGTTTGGCTTTAACGGCGGCAGCGAGTTTAAGGCCGACGCCGTGGCGGCGCTTGCCATCCTCAACACCGTGACGGCCAGCGCGGCGGGCATGGTCTCGTGGCTTGCCGTCGAGCGCGTGCACACCGGTCGCCCCACGCTGGTGGGCGCCAGCACCGGTCTGGTTGCGGGCCTTGTGGTGGTCACGCCCGGCGCGGGCTTTGTCGAGCCGTGGGCAGCGCTGGTTATGGGCCTGATCGTGTCGCCCGTCTGCTACTTGGCCATCAGCCATCTTAAGACCAAGTTCGGCTACGACGATGCGCTCGACGCGTTCGGTTGCCACGGTATCGGCGGCATCTTGGGCGGCGTGCTCACGGGCCTGTTCTGTGTGCCGGAGCTCTCGTGGACCGGTAAGGGTGGTCTGTTCTACACGGGCGACGTGTCGCTGCTCATCTCGCAGATTTTGGGCATTGTGGTGACGGTTGCTATTGTGCTGGTGCTCGATTTGGTGATCGCCGCAGTGGTCAAGGCGCTGCTCCACGGCAGCCTGCGCGTGGACGAGGCCGACGAGGCGCTGGGCTTGGATGCGAGTCAGCACGGCGAGAGCGCGTATCCCTCCTTCTCGGGACTTGACTAGCGGCTTCCCCAAGCACCGCACCTTGCCCTTCAAACCGTCGCGCGGCTTCCCCAGGCACCCGACCTTGCCCCTCAAACCGTCGCTTGCGTACCGAAGTACGCGGCGCTCCTCTTTCGGGGCAATCTCGGGCACCTGGGAAACCCGCGTCATTGAATGGCAATTCATTTCTTTTATTGAAGAGAGGAATTCACTATGAAAAAGATTACGGCGATCGTTCGTGCTGAGAAGCTTGAGGTTCTTAAGGATGCGCTGTTTGCTGCCGATGTTCGCGGCATGACGATTAACCAGGTGCGGGGCTGCGGTGCGCAGCACGGCTGGAAGGAGTACGTGCGCGGCAACGAGCTGCTCGTCAACACGATTCCCAAGGTGCAGTTCACCCTTATCTGCGCCGATGAACATGTCGACGGTATTGTCGATATCATCTGCAACGCCGCACGCACTGGCGCCGTCGGCGACGGTAAGATCTGGGTCGAGCCGGTCGAGGAGGTTATCCGCATACGCACCGGCGAACACGGCCCCGCTGCAGTGTAGGTTCGTCTGTTTGTCACTCGCAACGTTAAAATACTGTCATGAGACATAAGGCTTGCGTTGCGGATGGACGAATTATGGGTCGCAATAAATATCCCGAGGAGACGGTCGCGAAGATTCTCGACGCGGCGCTGGAGCTATTCTGCGCACAGGGTTATGAGGGAACGAGCATCCAGGATATCGTTGACCGTCTCGACGGCATGACCAAGGGCGCTATCTATCATCACTTCAAGAGTAAAGAAGAGATTTTCAATGCCGCATTTGATCGAGCGATGGCTCCGATTGCTGAGCACCGTCGCGCGACACTCGGTGCTGGCAATATGACGGGAGCTCAAAAGCTCAAACGACTTTATGCGCCCGAGTCCGTCGTTCCGCAAATCGAGCTATGGGCTCGCATGCATCCTGCGGCAGATCCGGTAAAAAGCTCGCGGCTGCTGGCGATGCAGTACCAAGGTTCGTTTGACGAGTCGGCCGATGGCTGTCTCTTGCCAGTGATCGAGGAGGGCATTGCCGACGGCTCCATTGTGTGTGAATGCCCGCGCGAAGCGGCGGAGGCCGTATCGTTGTTGGCGAATCTTTGGCTGATGCCATTGTTCCGTCCGCTCGAGCCCAAGGAGCGAATGCTCGCTCGCGCACAATGTTTGGCGCAGATGGCGGCCGCGGTGGGGCTCGATTTGGGTAATGAAGTGCTTCAGACAACGGCGCAGATTTGGGACGTATGGGACCGCGCCGGGTGGTAATATAGATACCAACGGTATGTAATTGATTTGTGAGGGTAGCCACGGCTGCCCTTTTCAAGTCATTAAATACATACTAGCGGTATGTATAAGGGGTAGGCTTATGGCTGGAATGCGGAGGAGTAGCGTCTCGCTGACGCAAAAAACAGTGCGATCTATCAGGCTTTTCGGTCTTCTTGTTGCACAGTTGTGCGCGTATTCGATGTTGTCGGCACTGTGCTTTGCGTGCCCGCTTTACTTGTTCGATTGCAGCGGCTCGTCAACGTTATATGGCACCGTCGCGGCGATAGCGTTCGTGCCGGGCGTGCTTGCGACTCCGGCTGGCGGAATTCTGGCGGATCGCGGGAGACATCGCGGGGTTCTTGTGGTACTCGGCATTGTTCTGATGGCTGCATCACTGTTGTTTATCCCCATGAGGCGTTCGCTGCCTCTTGCCGTTGTCGTGGTAGCAATGCTTTGCGTCCAATATGGCATCCAATCGCTGCTGAAACCGATGCTTCAAATTGAGACGGTGTGCATGACGGGCCCAGAAAAGGTTGAGCGTGCCACTGCGTTGGTCTCGCAAATAACCATGGCGAGCAATATCTTGGGCCCTGTGGTCGGGACGGCAGTCTATGGGTGCTTTGGTATCGATGCTCTATGCGAAACCGCGGCGTTGACGTTTGCGATATCAGCCCTGCTGTTCGGGGGCGCACTCAAGCGAAATGCCTCATCTGGAATGACAGGGGACAGTACGACTTGCTCGACATGCCGAAACGATTTTCGGGAGTCGATTCGGTACCTGTTTCAAAACGCATCATTGCTCGTTGGGTTTTTGCTTGCAGCTATTTTGAACCTTGCGTTAGTTGGGTTAACGATTGGTGCTCCCGTCATCGTTGCAAAGCATCTCGGAATGCAGTCATCCTTTGTTGGGATTATTGAGGTGGCTATGGGCTTAGGTGGTCTTGTCGGCAGTGGTTTGGTCGGTATTTGGCCGCATCGTTTTTCCTTCAAGGGCATATGTCGATATGTTGCGATGATCTGTTTTGGAGTCGTACCGATTATTGTCACGCTACTGAGCGGTCCTAATGAATTAGCGTTTGCCGCGCTTGCGGCCGGCTCGGCATGGGTCATGGCGTGGGCAAGCATTGCATCGGTCGAAATCGTTTCATTTGTTCAGCGGTCAGCGCCAAAGGAACTCTGCGGAAAAGTGCTGGCACTCGTTTATATGATGCTTTCCTGTGCAACGCCTATTGGCCAATTGGTTTATGGGCTCGCATATGATCGATGGACACCGGCGAGTGTATTCGCAGGAATGTTGGCGGTGCTGACGTTGACGACGGCACTATTTTATCGGCTGAAAAGTCGCTTATGGCGAATGTCTTAAGGCACTGGGGCATCGTGAATTTACGGAAGCATTGTCTCGCCGCGCCGGGACGCCATTGTTTGGGCACGCCCGTTCTCGTCTACAATATCGTGCAGACGAAGGAGAGGCATGCCCATGATCAAGATGTTTGCGAGTGACTTAGACGGAACGCTGCTAAACGCCCTACACGAGGCAGATGGGACCATCCGCCATGCCATTCGCGAGCTGACCGAGGCTGGCTTGCATGTGGTTCCCGCGACCGGGCGCTCGACGTTGCCAATCGGCGAGCATGGCTTTACAGGGCTGGCGCTCGATGCCTGCTGCTCTAACGGCTCCATCGTGCGCGACAGTCATGGCGAGGTGCTCAAAACCTGGACCATTGACCCGCAGATCACCGAGGAACTGCTCAAGGAGTTTCCGGACATTTGCTTTGATTGCTCCACGCCCGATGGCATGTTCTCGAGTGGGTCGTTCGAGATGCACCAGGCGGGCTTTAAAAAGGACAGCCCTATCAAGCGTATCGTGATGCGTGGCATGCGTGCACGTGGCGGGTATCACGAGGAGCAATATTTCGACCAGTCGATCGGTGACATCCTGCGCCACGATGTGTGCAAGATCAACTGCCGCGTGACCTCGCCCGAGCTGGAGCGCGACCTTAAGGCATATTTGGCCGAGCGATCGGACCGCGTGGTCAACGCGCCGTTCGATCCGGTGATGTTCGAGATCACGGACGTGGCGTGC
The DNA here is from genome assembly GCA_902489775.1 of uncultured Collinsella sp. Taxonomy (GTDB): domain Bacteria; phylum Actinomycetota; class Coriobacteriia; order Coriobacteriales; family Coriobacteriaceae; genus Collinsella. The sequence goes on along the minus strand of CABUBH010000002.1, from coordinate 48,128 downwards.
AACAAGGGCGAGAGCGTGGCCTGGCTGGCGGGCTACTACGGTATTGCCGAGGACGAGGTCGCGGTCTACGGCGACGGCGGCAACGACATTGCCATGCTCAAGCGTTTCCGCCACAGCTACGCGACCAAAAACGCTAGCGATGCAGCGAAGGCCGCCGCGAGTGCGACCATCGGCAGCTGCATGACCCACGCCGTTCCCAAGCACATGCTCGCCACCATGCACAAGCAAAACTCTCGCACTATCATCGAATAATGTGACAAAGGGGCTGTCCTTTTGTCGCGCGGAGGGGGCCTGTGTTCTTTGAATACGAACATATATTCGTATATATAACTAGGCTCTGGTAGAATCGGTATCGTTGACGGCAGTTCCATGTGCCGGGCAGCGCCCTCCATCTGATGGGAGGTGATGCCCATGACCGATTTGATTGATTTCGTGAGACTTCTGACCGCTTTGGTCTCGTTCTTCACAGCGCTTGTCGGCCTTTCCGAGGCACTCAAGCAGCGTTCGAAGCGCGACAGAAGGGGTCGCCGCCGCTAAGGCGTTGACCCCCTAATGCAAACAACGGCGCTGCCCAGCTTTGCAGAACTTGGGCTGCCGTCGACATTATTCTACCCACGAATGACATTTTGGACAATCGGTAATGCCGCTCCAAAAGCCAGGTGGGTTGTGACAAAGGGACTGTCCCTTTGTCACATCCAAAATATTGCCTTTACGTGTTGATGCACACGGTGTGCAATAATACTCGCACTGTGCAATAGCGCACAGGTTGAGTAACAAGGAGGACGCTTGTCCCAGCTCGAGAAATGCGATCGCCGGTCCCTTCGCTCGCAGCGTGCCCTTCGCCAGGCGCTTGCCAGCGAGCTTGCCGAAAGCGGCGACCTTTCGCGCATTAACGTCGCGTCGCTCACCGAGCGCGCCGGTCTTACACGCCGCACGTTCTATTCGCACTACCGCGATATCCCCGACTTTATCAGCCAGATCGAGAACGGCCTGCTTGCCGAGATTCGCGAGCGGGTTGAGCTTATCACCGCAGCTAAATTACCCGATCTTTACCGCAATATCGACGAGCTCGAGCCGGCACCCGGTTCGGTTGAGCTGCTTCGCTATCTTGCGGCTAATCGCGACCTTATCGGGGCCCTGCTGGGCCCGGGCGGCGACCCCGCCTTTATTAAAAAGATCATCGATACCGCACGCGAGGCCGTGGTGCCGCGTGCACAGACGGGCATTTTGGGCTTGGCGCTGGGCACCTTCTTTGACTACTACGTCACCTATGTCGTGAGTGCCGAGGTCGGCATGATCCAACGTTGGTTTGAGCGTGACCTTTCCGAATCGCCCGAGACCATGGCGCGCATCATGACGGTCATCGCTTTTGTGCGCCCTGGTGACCTGTACGGCCAACCCATCGATATCAACGTGCCGGAATACGGCATGAAGCTATTGAATCTGCAGCTCGAGGATGCGGTCGACACCACCGCAACCGTCGAGTCCAACAACTAAGAGGAGAGACAATGAGCAAACTCGTCGAGGGCATTAAGGACCGAATGGTCGCTGCCGCGCGTGAGGCTGCACCCGCCGTGGTGGACGCCGCGCAGAAGGCGGCGACCGCGGCTGCCGAGAAAGTTGCCGAGGCAGTTGCCGATGCCAAGAACGCGGCAGGGGAGACGTCCGTCGTCAGCGAGCCCGCCACCGCCGCTGAGCCCGTAGCCGTCACCGCCGCCCACGCCCCCGAAGGCGCGATCTTCAACCCCGAGGCCGCCCGCGGCAACCTGCACCTGGGCATCGACGTGGGCTCCACCACCGTTAAGCTCGCTGTGCTCAACGACGACAACCAGATTGTCTACGCCAAGTACCAGCGTCACCACACCGACGTCCGCGCTTGCGCCCGCGACTTGTTCGAGGGTGCCGCGACTGTACTGCCGACGGCCCAGATGACCTGCGCCATCACCGGATCGGGCGGCCTGCTGCTGTCCCAGTGGCTCGACCTGGAGTTTGTCCAGGAGGTCATCGCCAGCAAGCGTGCCGTCGAGACCCTCATCCCGGCCACCGATGTCGCCATCGAGCTGGGTGGCGAGGACGCCAAGATCATCTACTTCGACAACGGCATCGAGCAGCGCATGAACGGCACCTGCGCCGGCGGCACGGGCGCCTTCATCGACCAGATGGCCACTCTGCTGCACACCGATGCCAGCGGCCTCAACGAGCTCGCGGCAAACGCCACCACCATCTATCCCATTGCCAGCCGCTGCGGCGTTTTTGCCAAGACCGACGTCCAGCCGCTGCTCAACGAGGGCGCCCGCCCCGAGGACGTCGCCGCGTCCATCTTCCAGGCCGTCGTGACCCAGACCATCTCGGGCCTGGCGTGCGGCCGTCCCATCCGCGGCAGCGTCGCCTTCCTGGGCGGCCCGCTGCAGTACCTTTCCGAGTTGCGCCACCGCTTCTACCTCACGCTCAACCTGGACGAGGAGCACCGCATCGTGCCCCGAAACGCTCACCTGTTTGTGGCGAGCGGCGCCGCCATGGCGCACGAGTCCAACAAGCTCAGCACGTTCCCGCAGCTCATCGATGCCATCGATAGTCTGGGTGACACGCAGGGTGCCGAGGTTGAGCGTCTGGACCCGCTCTTTGCCACTGACGAAGATTTTTCCGAGTTCAAGAACCGCCACGATACCGAGGTCGTCCCCAAGGGCAAGCTCGACGGCTACACCGGCCGCGTGTTCATCGGTATCGATGCCGGCTCCACCACCATGAAGGCCGCGCTCGTGGGCGAGGACGGCCAGCTGCTGCACACCTGGTACGGCAACAACAACGGTGATATTCTGGGCACGGCCAAGGTCATCATGGCCGATTTCTACAACCACATTCCCGCCGGCTGCACCATCGGCCACGTGACCACCACCGGTTATGGCGAGGCACTGCTCATCGAGGCCCTCAAGGCCGATTCCGGCGAGATCGAGACCGTCGCTCACCTGCGCGGCGCCAAGGCATTCCTGCCCGGCGTCGAGTTTATCCTGGACATCGGCGGCCAGGACATGAAGTGCCTGCGCGTCAAGGACGGCGTGATCGAGCACATCATGCTCAACGAGGCCTGCTCGTCGGGTTGCGGTAGCTTTATCGAGAGCTTCGCCGTCTCTATGAACATGGACGTGCGCGCGTTTGCCGATGCCGCCATCCATGCCAAGGCCCCGGTCGACCTGGGCAGCCGCTGCACGGTCTTTATGAACTCGCGCGTCAAGCAGGCGCAAAAGGAAGGCGCCACGGTGGGCGACATCGCGGCCGGCCTGTCTTATTCCGTCATCAAGAATGCCCTGTTCAAGGTCATTAAGCTGCGCGACCCCAAGGAGATCGGCAGTCAGGTGATCGTCCAGGGTGGTACCTTTATGTCCGACGCCACGCTGCGTGCGTTTGAGCAGCTCACCGGTGTTCACGCCGTGCGCCCCGATATCGCCGGCTGCATGGGCGCCTACGGTGCGGCCCTGCTCGCCCGCGATCGCGCCGGCGCCGACGGCACCTCGACCATCCTTTCGGCCGAGGACATCGCGCACCTCACCGTGACGCAAAAGCATGTCCGCTGCGGCCGTTGCTCCAACAACTGCCAGCTCACCGTTAACGACTTTGGCGGCGGCAGGCGCTTCATTACCGGCAACCGCTGTGAGAAGGGCGCCGGCCACAAAAAGCAAAAGACCGAGGCCCCCAACCTCTTCAAAAAGAAAAACGAGCTGCTCTTTAACCGCGAGGTGCTGAGCCCCGACGAGGCCCCGCGCGGCACCGTCGGTATCCCCCGCGCGCTCAACATGTACGAGAACTACCCCTTCTGGCACGCGTTCTTTACGCGCTTGGGCTTTAGCGTGCAGCTGTCCGACCAGTCGAGCAAAAAGACCTACCAGGCGGGCATCGAGTCCATGCCGTCCGAGAGCGTGTGCTATCCGGCCAAGATGAGCCACGGCCACGTGATGAACCTTATCGACCGCGATGTCGACTTTATCTGGATGCCGTGCGTGCGCTGGGAGCGCAAAGAGGACCCGACCGCCGGTAACTGCTATAACTGCCCCATCGTCATGAGCTACCCCACGGCGCTGGCGCTCAACATCGACGAGATCCGCGAACAGAACATCGAGTTCCTGTATCCGTTTGTGCCGTATCACGATAAGACCGAGCTCAAGCGCCGTCTGTACCAGGTGCTCGCCGTCGACCGTGTGGCCGATGCGCAAGCCTGTCGCGGTCGCGTGCGCGGACCCAAGATCACGCGCTCCGAGGTCGATGCCGCCGTCAACGCTGCCTTTGAGGCCGATGCGCGTTTCCACGAGGATGTCCAGACCATGGGCGAGGAGGCTCTTAAGTGGGTCGAGGACCACGGCGGCCACGGCATCGTACTCGCCGGCCGTCCCTACCATAACGACCCCGAGATCAACCACGCCCTGCCCGAGCTTATCTCGAGCTTTGGCTTTGCGGTCTTTACCGAGGATTCGCTCGCGCATCTGGTAAAGCCCGAGCGTCCGATTCGCGTCGTCGACCAGTGGATGTACCACAGCCGCCTGTACGCCGTCGCCCGCTTTGTGACGATGCGCAACGACCTGGACCTGATCCAGCTCAATTCCTTCGGCTGCGGTCTCGATGCCCTGACCACCGATCAGGTGCAGGAAATCCTTGAGGCCAGCGGCAAGATCTACACCGTGCTCAAGATCGACGAGGTGTCCAACCTGGGCGCCGCACGCATCCGCATCCGCTCGCTCATGGCCGCGCTTAAGGACCAGGAGGCCGAGCGCTTGGCCGAGGCCACAGCCGCGGGCGAGGCCTACGAGCAGGGCGACGCCGCGCCGGTGGCGCCCTCCACGGATGCCCCCGCGTTCGCGAGCCGCAAGTACACGTTTGAGGCTCAGCGCGAGAGTGCTTCGACCGCGTGGCCCAAGGTGCCCTTTACCGAGCAGATGCGTGACGAGGGCTATACCATCCTGTGCCCGCAGATGGCACCGATCCACTTCGACCTGGTCAAAGAGGTGTTCCGCGGTGCCGGCTACAACTTGGAGCTGCTGCCCTCGACCGATCACGATGCCGTCGAGGCCGGCCTGCGCTACGTGAACAACGACATCTGCTATCCGTCGATCCTGGTGACGGGCCAGATCATGGAGGCCATCGAGAGCGGTCGGTACGACCTGTCCAAGACGGCCGTGGTTATCAGCCAGACCGGCGGCGGCTGCCGTGCTACCAACTACATCGCGCTCATCCGCAAGGCCCTGCGCGAGAGCGGTCATCCCGAGATCCCGGTGATCTCGCTTTCGGCCGTGGCGCTCGGCGAGGACAACCCCGGCTTTAAGATTACGCCGGCGCTGCTTAAGCAGGCCGTGTACGCGGTGCTCTTTGGCGACGTGATGATGCAGATGCTCTATCGTTGCCGCCCGTACGAGGCCACGCCCGGCGCTGCCAACGCACTCTACGAGGAGTACATGGCGCGCGCCCGCAAGCTGGCGCCCAAGTTCAACCGCCACAACTACACCAAGCTTGCTCGCGAGGCCATCCGCGCGTTCGACACCATGCCGCTCGTGGGCGAGGGTACCAAGCCGCGCGTGGGCGTGGTTGGCGAGATCTTGGTCAAGTTCCACCCCACAGCCAACAACCACGTGGTCGACGTTATCGAGCGCGAGGGCTGCGAGGCCGTGGTGCCGGGCCTGCTCGACTTCTTCCTGTACTCCATGAGCAACGCCGAGCTTCAAAAAGACGAGCTGGGAAGCTCTGCCACGGCGCGCGCTAGCATGCAGGCGCTCATTAAGCTGGTGGACTGGATGCGCACGCCGGTGGAGGAGATGCTCGAGAAGTCCCGCCGCTTTGAGGCGCCCGAGCGCATCGGCACCATGGCCGACAAGGCCCGTACGGTGCTTTCGGTGTGCAACAACATGGGCGAGGGGTGGCTGCTCACGGCCGAGATGCTCGACCTGATCGACCACGGCGCACCCAACATCATCTGCACGCAGCCCTTCGCGTGCCTGCCCAACCACGTGGTGGGCAAGGCCGTGATTAAGGAACTGCGCCGTCAGCACCCCGAGAGCAATATCGTCGCGGTGGACTACGACCCCGGCGCGTCCGAGGTCAACCAGCTCAACCGTATTAAGCTCATGATCAGCGTGGCCAAGGAAAACATGCGCGCCGGTAAGGGCTTTAAGCTCGAGAAGGTGGCGCCGCTCGCGATGGATGAGGTCACTGGCCAGATGCGTGCCCATGACGGCTGCGTGAGCTGCGGAACGGCCAGCGAGGAGGCCGTGGCGTCGGTCGCCAAGCGTCTGGGACGCGGTGTGAAGTAGCTAAATTATTCCGACGCTAACAGCGGCTTGCCGAAATAATGTGTGAGGCGCGGCGGCGGCCATCTGGCTGTCGCCGCGCCATCTTTCTCTGGCTTGGTCTGGGGCGGTGCTGACAATGAATGGTGCGGTCAGTGCTCGGCTCAACCCGCTGAGAAGGTGGGGCTGAGCCATATATTTCGGAAGTGGGGCACAGGCTTGCGGGTGGTGAGTGGGTCACTGATTTGGCAAGAGTCTGTCAGGCCCTCGTTGTTTTCTCTCGGAATACTTCAAAATACATGGGCTGACCCACGCTTCTGTTCTGGCGGAATACACTGCTGTTTTGCATGGAATTAGCATGCCCGTCATATTCAGCTGGAAAGGTCTCCTCTTTCAGCGCTTTTTAAACATCGAGAGAGCTGGCGTGCCTCAAGTTGAATGCAGCTTATCGCGTGATGAGTCTGCGCTTGGGTATCGTTTGAATTTGAAACGCAGTAAAAAGGGATTGATATTCTGTCTTGTTCGCTTAGGCAAACGATTTTTGCTGGATAGCCTATCCTGAATTGAGACGCTTGTGAGGCTATGGTCAGAATAATCCCATGCTTATGAATCAGAAAATCGGACAAATTTTGCTGGTCTGCTAAGTTAATATTTTCGTAGGAAGGGGAAAGGCCCAGATGGTTAAATACTGAGTTTATTCTCTTTCGACAATATCGAATGTCACAGGTGTTTGCAATTGGATATCGAGCCACCGCGTTTAGATTTGCCGTTGCGCGACTGGCTAATGGGTGGCTGCTTTCAACTAAGAGGTTGACTTCGGCATTCAATAAAAAATGTGATTCAAAAAGATTGGTGTCTACTTGTCCAGCGACAATTGCAATGTCGATTTGTCTGTCAAGTAGAAGGGATAAACACGTTCCGCCGTCGTCATATCTGGAAACAGTAAACTTACCGCCCTTATACTTTTTCGAAAGCCTGTTCAGTGTGGGCTGGTTGAACCAGCTTGCGAGTATTGGTGCTAGTCCGACTGCAACGCGTGTCAAACGTGTCTGGCTTATTTTTGTCTTTTCACGCGTGATTTGCGCATACGCTTGAATTCCCTCAACTGAAGCTAGTACATCTAATGCTATAGGAAGGATTTCCTCTCCATAGTTTGTTAGATGTAGAATACTGCCTCTTTTTTCGAACAGCTTCAGACCAAGTTCAGATTCCAATGCTCGAATGCCTTTTGAAACAGCTTGCGGCGAAACGCTTAATATAGTTGCTGCATCCGAGTAATTCTGATAATCAAATACCTTTATGAAATACTGCAGCTGAACAACATTCACCAGAATTTCCTTAGGTTGAATTTTAAATCAGTCTAAGTGTAAATTAAATAATGTTAAACAAGGCAAACAAATTGTTTCATCTAGTACAAAAAGTTATCAAACAGCTTTTGACTTTTTGACCAAAGTATAACTAGGCCTAGAACGAGAAAGGAGCCATTGTGGATTGGATACAGCCAACTCAAACACCTAACGATATTGCTTTGCTATCAAGTTGGTGTCCTTGTCAGGGCGCAAAATGTCAAGGGCGCTGTAATCCCTGGGGGATGTGTGCCGTGTACACGGGCGGGAATTGCCGCGCATTTCAACATTGCGGTATACACGTTAGCTAGGAGCTCCGATGGAATATATTCAAAAGCCAGTGAATACTCAGATGCCTGCTTCGTCTCGAGATATTTCTACGTGTGTGTCCTGTGCAGCACATATTTGTTGGAGTTATTCAGGGGGAGGACCGTGTGGCCTGAGGATCTGCATTACCAAATTTTGTGGCTGGAATTACTCCTAATGGCAGGTTGAAATATTGAAATATGCAACGGAGTAGAAATGAAACAGTCTCGCTTTAATGTAATCGATAAAGGGAATCAACCTACGCTGGCATATAACTCGTACTCTGGTGCAATCGTTGCGTTGGATGCAGAATACGAGAAGGGGCTTTTTGAGAATGGAGCTAATTGCCCTTCGGAAATTGTCGATAATTTGACGGACGCGGGGTTGTTGGTTCCCGACGGACTTGACGAGATCGAACATTTAAAAGAGATATCGTTGGCCTGTCGCATGCAATCAAAATCACTTTCATTTACGATAGCCCCGACATTGAATTGTAACTTCAGATGTCCGTATTGTTATGAGAACGGCAAGCGTTATGGCTCAATGAGCGACCGATGCGTCGATCAGGTAATAAAGCATATCAATGGCATGGTTATAGACAATCAGGCGGAAAGTTTGCAGATTGCCTGGTATGGCGGCGAGCCTTTATTGGCGATTGAGACTGTGGAGAAGATTACGCGCGGAATCCGAAGTGATGAAATCTTATTTAACGCCAGCATGGTGACCAATGGCTATTTCTTAGATGGGAAAACGGCGGAGTTGCTTGCAAAAAATGGGGTTACGCACGTTCAGGTAACTGTCGATGGTCCGCCTGAGATACACAATCGAAGAAGATGTCTTCCTTCTGGCGGCGATACGTTCAACCGTATTATTGATAACGTAAAAAGGGCTAGTGCGTACTTTGATGTCATCTTAAGAGTCAATGTTGATCCGTCGAACGGTGATCAGATTGATCGTTTGGTTGATTCGCTTGATCGTAAAGGTCTTCGTAATAAAGTAAAACTATATTTAGCGGCAGTAGATGATATAAATGGGACGTGCGCTAACTCTCCATGCTATTCAGAGGATGAATTTGCTTCGATTGAAGCATCCTGTCTGTCTCGCTACAAAATGACAGGGTACATGGATCCATTTCTTCCAGGCTTTAATCCGACCATATGCGGAGCCGTCAATAAATATTCAGAAGTTATTGGACCAGACGGTTCCTTATATAAATGCTGGAATGAAATAGGATATTCCGACAGAAGCTATGGGAGCATCTTTGAAAATGTAACGAGTAGCGCATCTGAAGTTTCCATATGGAATGCTTACGACTTTTGTTCAGATTCAGAATGCCTTAACTGCTCACTTCTTCCTATGTGCATGGGTGGCTGTCCCTTCACCAGGCTGTATGAAAATAAGACAAGCTGTGTATCCGCAAGAAAGAACTGTATAAAAGTAATGAGGGCGGCCTATGATCTCAAGCATAAGAAGTGATGCGGATTCAACGGCGATCTTCGACTATCTGCCATATTTCAGACTTGGGTTTTCTTCCCAATTGCTTCTGGTTATAGCCTTTACGTTGTGCTTAATAATATCTGGAATGATGGCCTCTGTATCCCCGCTGCTCACGAGCGCTCTGGTTGATAATATATCTAAAAAAGCTCCTTATGGTGCTATTATGATTGACAGTGCGTTAATTGGTTTCGCGGCATTAATCGATATTGTTGTCAGCTATTTAAGCACCCTTCTTTCAATGCGGATAACGACCGTGGCTGCATTCTCGATTGCTCGAAGAAAAATCGATGAGCTCGTGCGGATGCCTTTTGAGTTGTTTTTTGAGCAGGAGTCTGCTGAAAAAACTCAACAGATTTGTTCAGATGCCAATACTGTGGCGTCCTTCGGATTGTCGATGCTCCAGACGGTACTCCTTGCGATTGTCCAGCTAGGTATCAGTTTATTTTTTCTCTATGGATGTTCCACAGCGCTCTTTTGGGTTTCCGTGACATTTTGCATCTTGTATGCAATTGCATATGCTTCATTTAAAAAACCGCTTTTTGTTTCAGGTCTGACCTTTAAGGAAGAGCAGTCCCTGTATTTCGGAAAAGTGGAATCCCTACTTGCGCATCAGAGATTTTTGTATGTTAATGCGCTGTTCGAAAGAGCATTGAAATCCATAGATAGCTATTTTTCGTCTTTGCTGCACGCCGGAGTCGCCTATCAAAGTGTCGTTTCGAAATTTCAGGCAACTGATTCCTTTGCTGCGGCTGTGTCCCAGGTGACCATTCTTTTGATTTCGGCTTTTTATGTAATGCATGGAAGCATGAGTGTAGGCCAACTTGTTGCTGTTTCGAGCTACATGGCTTTAATGCTATCTGCCGTGAGGTCAATCTACGGTATAGGTAGCAGCGCACAAGACTGCTTCTCATCGATATCCCGTCTAAATGCCTCTAAATTGCCTTCGGCTGCTGCTGGAGAGGAGCTCTTGGAGATCGATTACATCGAACTGCATAATTTCGGCTTTACATTAAATGGAAAGTGTCTCTACAGCAACTTGAATGTCAGGTTTGAAAAAGGAAAGCTCTATGCTCTTGTAGGGATTAATGGCTCGGGCAAAACGACCCTTGCGTACTTATTGATGGGTTGTTTCAATTCGGATTACGTTGGGACTATTTCCTACAACGGTAAGGCCCAAGAAGAAATCAACTGTGAGCTCCTTAGGCAGAAGCTAGTTTCGTTTGCTGAACAAACTCCGATATCAGTAAAGGATATTCTTTGCGATAGAAACTTTCCTTCTATCGAAAGGAAGAGGTGCGGAGGAATGTCTCCCGGGGAACTGGAACAACTGGAAATTAGGCGGGTCTTAGAAAAGAAGGCAGACGTCTATTTATTCGATGAGCCAACAGCATCACTCGATATTGCTCATAAAGAAGCTCTGATAAAAGCTATGAAGGAAATGCGAAAGCACAAGATTGTCATTGCAATTACACACGATATGGACCTAATAGATGCTAGTGATGAGGTGGTAGAGCTTGGGAAAAGCGACTGAAATAATGCGCCTGGGGGCACGTTATCTACTGGGCACGATGGTTGCTAGCGTGCCGTGGGCTATTTGGGTTATTACAAAAGGATCCCCCGCTTGGCTGTGCTCTACAGGGGCGCTCTTTTGTGCGTTGGTAGTCTATCTTTTTGCAACTCGGGGCGCTGTTTCTTGTGATAAGCCCAAACGGCGTGGGATTCTTTTGGGATGGCAGTTCATTTTCATCGTATTTATTATTATGGCCTCTATGCTCGATATAGGTGGAAAATCAATATCCAGATGGGTATTGGTCTGTTCGGTCTCAGTTTTGCATGAGCTGTTATTTAGGTACGTATTTTTATTTGAATGCACAATCGTCGGAATAGTTCGGCCGTTTTGCATAAGGGCATTTATACAGTCGATGCTATGGTCATTGCTTCTCGTGACTCAACAGTGTTTAATCGGGGCACCCACAAATTACATCATTGCAATGATGGGGGGCTATCTTTGTCTGGGCCTTATTTTTGCGCTGCTCGTGCGAAAAACAGGGACAGTGTGTCCGTCTCTTTTAGCCATGATGTCTCTGGATTTTATCAACATCCTAGCTCTTTGAGTTACGGACAAAATCTTCAAAATCTTCAGGTGTTGGCACCATGGCAGATAAAGCCCGCACAGTGCTTTCGGTATGCAATAACACGGGCGAGGGCCGGCTGCTCACGGCCGAGATGCTCGACCTAATCGATCACGGTGCGCCCAACATCATCTGCACGCAGCCCTTCACCTGCCTGCGATTCGGTTAGCGAGGATGCCGTGGCATCGGTCGCCGAGCGTCTGGGGGCGGCATTAAGAAGTAACATGCCTGCTTTAGGCTGGTATGAGAAAAACGGGTGGCAGCCATACCGGCTGCCATCCGTTTTTACTGGATACATGTTGCGTAATTGGCCTTGTCGGCACCTTTCGCGGACTCGGATTTCGGAAGTGCGGTGAAAAACTCCGAATCTCCGAGCACACTGCTCTTTTGCACCCTTGTGACCTGCGGTTTTGTTGCTAAAAAAGTCGGTCTGGTCGGCGGGGCTCAGTTTTTCACCGCACTTCCGAAAACCGCGGTCTCGCAATATGAAAAATGGCCTCCATAACTCTGGGTTAATGGATAAGTGTGGCCTTTCGCCGTATATCACTGTCCGTTTATGGAACCTATCTCCAACGAGTCGTAGCCATAGGGTTTAATGTTAGAAACACATAGTTGCCGGCGGGCCGCGGGCGACGTTCCCCCTGATATCGGAGGTTCCAGGTATGTTTCGCGCTCAGTTAAACAACTATCGGTTGGGCTAACATGGGTCGCCGTGCTATTTCGATAACCCTTGCAGTGGTCTGCCTGGCTGTGCTCCTGGGCGCTACAGGGCTGTTTGCTATAAGCCGGGAAACGTCCTATATGCAGGAATGCGCTTCCGAAGGGTTTGCCATTGACGGTTACTATCGGGACGACAAGACGAGTCTGGAAACCCTGGCCTTTCTTGAAGAGGATAACCATCGGTGGCAACTGGTCGACAAAGACGGCAGCTGCGTTGACGGGCAGTTTAAGCGTACGGATGACCCCAACATCCTGATATTAAAGAAGGAAAACGGCGAAGAATTCGGCACGGTTCACGTTGCGTATATATCGCGCCGACGCAATCAGGGGCAGCTCTATCTATTTAGAGATAGCAAAGTGACCCGATTTTATCTGGTGAGCACCAAACCTGCGTTTATGGTGGAGTCTGGCGATGTCGATCCGGCCAGTTGATTCACGGCAATAAAACGGCGAGCGGGGCGCGGGTGTGAACTGAACCCCTCTATTTGCTCGTGTCCGTATCGCGTCTGCGCCTCGTCATAACTTGCGTCCGTGCGAGCGCTCATCCCGCGCCGGCATCACTTCACGTCAAATTCCACGCGATCGAGTTCAGGCACGTTGAGGTCGATGAGCTTGCGAGCGACGTGACGGTCGTGTGCCCCAAGCGCCTCGCCTGTCGTCACATGGGCGACAATCTCGCGCTCGACGATGCCCTCTTCCTCGCCTTCGGTAGCCGAGGTTTCGACGGCGACGGTGTAGTCCTTAAAGCCCGGTAGCACCGCCGCAAGCTCGCGCGTGGTTTCGGTGACGCCGTAGCCGTCCTGCACGCCGGACTGCGCCGAGCCAATAGACCCCGCCGTCATAACGATGCAGGGGATGGCAAAGACTACCGTGCCCACAATGATGCGGCGGCGCACCTTGCGTGACAACTCGTCGACCTCGGCATTTTCCTCGGCGGTCACAATGCCGTCGCCGTTGAGGTCGCGCTTGAGCGGCACGCGCAAAAGAAGTAGCACGGCTTCGGCAGCTAGTGCGATAAAGACCACGTTGATGCCAAACTCGTAGAGCGCCGAGAGAAACAGTGACCCGCTTGCGATGGCGATGCCATAGCCCGCCGCGCACAGGGGCGGCATGAGCGCGGTCGCCACGGCCACGCCGGCGATGAGCGTGGCGGGTTCCTGGTCGCGCGAGTTGCCCAGGCCACCCGCAAAGCCGCCCGCGAGCGCGACGGCAAGGTCCCACACGGTCGGTGTCGAATTGTCGATGATGGCGGCCGTGGTGGTGCCAAGGGGCGAGAGCTTAAAGTACAACGTGGACGTGACCAGGCAAAAGACCATCTGCAGCGCGAGGCTGGCGACGGCCTCGACGGCAATCTCGCGGTCGAGCGTGGCAATGCCGTATGCCATGGCAAGGACCGAGCCCATGAGCGGGCAGATGAGCATGGCGCCTACAATGGCGATATCCGAGTCGATATCGAGGCCGATGCTCGCGATCAACATGGCAATGATCAAGATGCATAAGTGTGAGCCAGTCAGGCGCGCCCCGTTTACAAAGCGCTTGCGAATCACGTGATAGGGCGCGCGTCCCTCGCGAATGTTGAATGCCCGCTTTAGAAAGCGGCTTGCGTTCTCCATGGCCTCGCTGTGGGCGGGGCGGATGCCATGGCGCCGATGATGGCGCTCGCGCAGTCGCTTGAGCTGTTGTTTATCGAGTTCCATGTCCACCTCGTATTGCCGTAGGAACGCGGGTGCGTTCGCAGCATGTACTCTACACCGTGACGGGCGGGGCGGTCATCTTGACATGGAACTTAGGCGAGCAGGCAAAGGAAGACACGCCACATGCGAGTACTGCTGAGGGTTTCGGCAGATACGAAAAAGCGCGGGGCCGGATGGTCTCCGACTCCGCGCTCTGTACGGGTACGTTGTTGTTGGGTTTAGCCCAGCAGGCTCAAACCGACAGAGATGAACGCCAGGATAACGCCGACTATAGACTCGCCACCGAGCAGGCCGCTGGCGACAACCAGGCCCTGCTCCTGGAAGGCGGCGTCCTTGGCGGCCTTCTCCTTGTCCGAAAGACCGGCGGCGGCGTCGCGGCGAGCGGCCCACTTGTCGTAGGCGAGCTTAACGCAGGAGCCCAGGAAAGCCGTGAGCGACATGTAGAACGGCAGGTACACGCCCAGGCCGATCATCATGGCCGGAATGCCGAGCCAGTACATGACGATGCCGGCGATAAAGCCGCCCGCAAACCACGGCACGCTCGGGATGCCCGAGACCATGGTGGCGACCACGCTTGCCTGTGCGGCCACAAAACTCTTGTCGGGGCCAAAGGCGTCCGGACCATAGGCGGTGACGAGCGCGACCATGACGGCGGCGGCGACCAGGGCGCCCACGATGCCGCCAATGGCCTGGCCGACCCACTGCGCGCGCGGGTTGGTGCCCAGCACGGCGCCGGCCTTGAAGTCGTTCATGACGTCGCCCGCAAGGCCGCACGCCACGGCCACGATGCCGGCGATAAAGAACAGCTTGACCTGAGCGAGCTGCGCGAAGGCGGCAACGATGAGCATGACGATGAGGCCGAAGATCTCCATGGGGTCGATGCCCGTCTGGCCGCAGCTCTGCGCGCTCATGATGGTGGTGACAAAGGTGAACAGCGTGACGATGACGGCCGGAACGGGGCCAAGGTCGAGCACGATGGCGATGATCACGGCGATGGCGGCAGCGCCCAGGCCGATGATACCGGCGTCGAGTTTAAGGGAGCCCGAGATGAGCGACTGCTCGTCGGTGTCGGTGGAGCTGTCGGCGGCGAGGCCGCGGACGATACCGGCGACCTGCGGAAGGATGTCCTTGAGGACGACGGCGACGCCAAAGCCCATCATGAGGCCCATACCCAGGGACTTGACGATGCCCTGTGCGGTCATAACGTCAAACAGACCGGCAGCGGTGCCGCCGACGATGATGCCAAAATTGCCCAGCAGCGCGCCGGCAAACCAGAACGCGACGGGGGCGAAGCCCACCAAAAAGCCGATGGACAGCAACATGGGCGAGTTGTAGATGGCAAAGGTCACGCCGGGGATATTGAGCGTGCACAGCATGCTGGGCACAATGCCCAGAGCGTCGCGCAGCACGCTGTAGATGCCGGCGATGGCCATGGAGCCAAAGAGCTGCTTGCCGGTCTTGCCGCCGGCCTCGGTCGCGCGCAGGGTCTGAGCTGCGGCGTTGCCGGTGGGGAACTCAAGCGCGGCGTCCACGATAAAGTGACGGTGGATGAGTGCCGTGGCCAGCAGGCCTAGGATAGTGCCGGCGAGTGCCACGATAAACATGTCGAGCCAACTGATCTGGTCGGCATAGCCCAGCATCCAGGCGCCCGGGATGGTAAACGCCAGACCGCCAGCGACCATGGCGCCTGCGGACATGATGGTGTGGGTGACGTTGGCCTCGTTGAGGCTGGCGTTGCCCATGAGCTTCAGGAAGAACAGCGAAATGACGGCAGCGAAAATGATCGGCCAGGGGAGGGCGCCCATCTTGAGGGCGGTGTAGGCCGAGCTTGCCGTGATGATCACGCAGCCAAGGACGCCGATGACGACGCCGCGCAGCGTGAGTTGCCCGCGCATCGAAGCGCGGTTCGAGGGATTGCTCATATAAAACTCCTTTGCGTATATCCGCTTCCCCCGGGAGCGCCGTTACGGATACGGCGCGGGAAGTCGGGTTACCAAGGGCCGCCGCGTGAGCTCGCAAACGACCGCGCACCAGTATAGCCGCAAGCTAGTCATTTTGGGATGACTGGTTTAGGTAGGCGATATACTGCTGGGCAGACGAAAGGAGCGCCGACGATGCTTAATGGGTGCGCATATATATTGACGGTCGACGTGGGCAACACGTTCATTCGCTTTGGCCTGTTTGCAGAGGATTCGGCCGCGGCGCAGGAGCGCCCGCTCGCGACGTGCGAGATCACGACGCCGGCCCGTATTACTGCCGACGAAGCGCGCATGCGACTTGCGCAGGTCATGGGCGCGCTTGCCGCCGATGCGGGTGTGCCCGGGGTGCTCGTGCCCGCCGCGGCCGTGCTGAGCTGTGTGGTCCCGGCGCTCGAGCGCCCGTGGAAGGCAGCACTTTCCCGTACCTGCACGGGGCGCGTGCTCACCGTGGGGCCGGGCCTCAAGACCGGCATACCCGTGCACTACGATGACCCGGCCGAGATCGGTCCCGACCGCATCGCCGACGCCGTAGCCGCCCGCGCCGTCTACGGCTCGCCGTGCATTGTGATCGACCTGGGCACCACGACCAATATTGAGGTCATCGATGCGCACGGCACCTTTGTCGGCGGCGTTATCGCGCCGGGGCTGGCGCTCGGCGCCCGTTCGCTCTCGGCCGCTGCGGCGCGCCTGCCTCAGGTTGAGCCCTCGGCGCCGACACACGTCATCGGCCGCAACACGCGTGAGGCCATGCGCTCGGGCGTGGTTCTGGGCGAGGTGGCCCGCATCGACGGCATGCTCGACATGGTGCTTGCCGAGATGCGCGCGACCAAGGCCGCGGGGGAGGGCGATGTGCCCATCGTCATTACCGGCGACGATGCCAAGGCGCTTGCGGCGCTGGTCGGCCATAGCCTGACGGTCGACGACGCGCTGACGCTGCGGGGCCTCGCCGAGCTCTACCACATCAACCAAAAGCCCCGCCGCGCGTAGCGATGGGGCGGTGGGATAAGCGCCCCTACCTTTCACCTGCTACAATGGGTCAAACTATTGCGATTTCGGAGGTGTCTGGCATGTCGGACGATCTTCATCAAACTGCGTCGGGCAAGCGCCGCGACGTTATTAGCTGGGATGAGTTCTTTATGAGCGTGGCCATCGCCGCGCAGCGCCGCAGTAAGGACCCCAACACGCAGGTGGGCGCGTGCATCGCCAACACCAACCACCGCATCCTTTCGGTGGGCTACAACGGTACGCCCTCGGCACTCAACGATGACTTTTTCCCGTGGGGCACGAGCGATGACCCGTTGCAGGACAAGCACAACTACGTGGTGCATGCCGAGGCAAACGCCGTGCTCAACTACCGCGGCTCGCTCAAGGACCTCGAGGGTTCCACGGTCTACGTCACGCTGTTCCCGTGCCACGACTGCGCCAAGATTTTGGCGCAGGTGGGCGTGGGCGAGGTTGTCTACCTGGACAACAAGTACGCCGACACCGATGACGGACGCATCAGCCGCCGCATCCTCGACTCCTGTGGCATCAGCTACCGCCAGGTTATCGTCGATGTTCACATCGGCACCGAGGGGCGGGCTCAGCAGTAACGCGTGGCAACGCCAGCTGGCAACAAAAGGCAGCCAAAAGAGCCCCGTCCCAAATTGACTACTCGTGAAAGTCGCGTCTGCGCGCATGGACGGCTCGTGAGCGGGTACATGGCTGTAGTAACATAGCTTCTGTCCGCGGGCGCGCCCGCGTAATTGTGAGAAAGGAGCCCCTGTGGCTGTTAACGAAGAGCTGCTTAAGAAGGTTCTTGAAGAGATTCGCCCCAACCTACAGGCCGACGGCGGCGACATGGAGTATATAGGCGTTGATGACGAGGGCGTCGTCAAGCTGGAGCTTCAGGGCGCCTGTGCCGGTTGTCCCATGAGCGCCCTGACGCTTTCCATGGGCATCGAGCGTATCCTCAAGGAGCACGTGCCCGGCGTTACGCGTGTCGAGCAGGTCAATGCCTCCGGCGAGACCGATGACCTGTACGACGAGTATGCGCCGTTCTAAGAAGTGAAAGCTGCGGGCGATATGCTCCGTATAGACGTCACGCCCGAATATGCGGCTGCGAGCGCAAGGCCCGCGGCCGCATTTGTATGTAGGGAGCAGGGGGACCGATATGCTCAACGACCTCTACCATATGCTTGATCCCGTCGCCATCTCGGCGGGGCCCATCACCATCTACTGGTACGGCTTGGCCTATGTGGTCGGAGCTCTGCTCACGGCGGTCGTCATGTACCGCACGCAGCGCCGTTGGGGTTTTGACATTACGGTCGACGACCTGACGAGTGTCGTGGTCGGCGTGGTCTTTGGCCTCATTATCGGTGCGCGCCTGTTCTACGTCATCTTTTACGGCGACGGCTACTACTGGGCGCATCCGCTCGAGATCTTTGCCACCAATGAAGGCGGCATGAGCTTCCATGGCGGCCTGGTGGGCGGCATCATCGGCGGCGTGCTCGTGTGCCGCATGTATAAGCTCGACGCATGGACTTTGGCGGACCTTGCCGTCATAGGCGCGCCGCTGGCGCTGTGCCTGGGACGTTGCGCCAACTTCGTGAACGGAGAGCTGTGGGGCAAGCCGACCGATCTGCCATGGGGCGTGGTCTTTGGCGGGACTGCGGGCGAGATGCCGCGTCACCCCTCCCAGCTCTACGAGGCATTTCTTGAGGGCATCGTGCTCTTTTGCATTCTGCAGGTGCTCAGCCGCAAAAAGCCGCTACTGCCCCAAGGCACGTTTATGGGCGTCTTTGTGATGGGTTACGGCATCGTTCGCTTTTTGATTGAGTTTGTGCGTGTGCCCGATGCGCAGCTGGGCTATCTGCTGGGCGGCGTCATCACCATGGGTCAGCTGCTGAGCCTGCCGCTCGTAATCGCGGGCCTGGCGCTCATCATCTTTGCTCGTCGCCGCAATCGCCCCCAGCGCATCTACCTCGACGCCTAACCACCAAAACCACCACAAAGGGGACAGGCACCTTTGTGGTGGTTTTGCCGAGTTTGATAGGTTTCTAGAAAGGCTTTCGGACTGTGAAGGATTCCGACCTCTCCACAACGGCTGCGCGCGACGCTGCCCGCATCGTCTGGTTTAAGCGCTATCCCGCCAAGCAGACGCTCATCGCATTTTTGCTCGCGCTGTTGGCGACCACGGCGTTTTCCATCGATCCCGCCCCGGTGTCGAGCAACGCGGTCTTGGCGATTGACCCCAAAGCCTCGGGCATGCTGTACGTGTGCTACGAGGTACTCCTCTCGTTTGCCGGCCATACCGACGCGGTCATGCTGCTTGCGCTTGCCTGCCTGCTCACGCTGCCGTTTCGCTACGTATTCTTTGGCCGCGGCGACGCCTGGCGTCCCTCGGTGATCCTTCCGTCGCTGTTCTTTGCCGTCTGCATGGTGTTTGGCCGCAGCTACGACCTCACCGATTCGGCCGAGATCGTGCTCGGCGACAAGGCGCGCATCATCTGCGCCTGGATAGGCGGTGCGGGCTGGATGCTCTTGGCGGTCGTTGCCTTCTACCTTGCCTTTGAGTGTCTAGATTGGCTGAGCTCTCGGCGTATTCCGTTTTCCGAAGCGCACTTTGGCCGCGTATGGCGTATGGCTCACGCCGTGCTCTCGGTCCATCCCTTTGCCGGGCCCTTCCTGGTGCTTATGGTCGCCTGGGCGCCCACGCTCATCGCTTCGCTGCCCGGCCTTTTTATGGGAGATACGGGTGCGCAGATTCGCCAGTGGTTCAACTACCCCAACGGTACGAGTGACTACCTGCGCCTGCTCAATCCCAACGTGTTGCTCAACGGGCATCATCCGGTCGTGCACACGGCTATCATCGGTTCGTGCGTCCAACTGGGGCTTTCACTGTTCAACAGCGCCAACGCAGGTCTTGTCATCTACACCTGCGCTCAGTTCGTCATTACGGCCGCCTGCATGGCCTATTCCATCTCGTCGTTGCGCAAGCTGGGCGTGAGCCTGCCGGTTCGCGGTACGATCCTGCTGTTCTTTGCGTTTATGCCGATGTTCTCTAACTACGCGGCCCTGCTTACCAAAGATGTGCTGTTTGCCGATGCGTTTTTGGTTTTGCTGGTGCAGACCGTCAAGCTTGTGGCCTGTGGCCTGCCTCGTCGCGATGCGAATGTCGAGCGTGTGGGCGAGCCCGAGCCCGTGCTCTTTGCGCGCCACGACTGGCTGTTGCTTGTCCTGGGCGCCATGGGGTCGACGTTTTTGCGTAACGGCGGCCTGGTGTTTCCGCTGGCGGCATGCGTGATCGCGGCGGCGTTTTGCGCTTGGGACGTGCATGCGGATCTCCGTGCGGCCAAGCAGACGGGTACTGCACCCTCGATTCGCGTGCCGCGCTTCCGCTGGGTTGGCATCCTGGCGGTGCTTGCGCTCTGTCTTGTCTCCAACATGTACTTCACCAAGGTCTTTATGCCGGCGCACGACATTACGCCCAGCTCCAAGCGCGAGGTACTCTCGATTCCGTTCCAGCAGACGGCGCGCTTCGTCCAAAAGCACGACGGCCTTAACTCAGGCGTCAATCCTACGGTTAAAGAGGACGGCACCATCGTGGAAGCTCCCTGCGACGGTTTGGTGACCGAAGAGGAGCGTGCCGTGATCGATCGTGTACTCAAGTACGAAAACCTGGGCCGCCGGTACAACCCCGACAAGTCCGATGCCGTCAAGAACTGCTTTAACGAATATGCCTCGCAGGAGGACATCGCCGCCTATTTTGAGGTTTGGGCCCAGATGTTCAAAAAGGACCCCGAGTGCTATATCTCGGCGCTTATCAATAACTACTATGGCTACTTTTATCCGAGCGCCCGCGACGTATGGGTCTACAGCACGGCGCGCAGTGCCGAGATCATGGCTCGCCCCGACAATCTCAAGTACTTCGATTTCCATCCGGTCGATAGCGAGGTCGTGCGGTGGTGCGACCATCTGATCAACCTGTATCGCGTGGCGGTACAGCGCATCCCGTTTATCTCACTTACCATGAGCTCTGCGACTTACGTATGGATCATGATTGCCGTGATGGTCTACCTGTTGCGTCGTCATTCGTGGAGGGCGCTTGCCATTTGGGTGCCGCTTTTGGGCGTGCTCGCCGTGTGCCTGATCGGTCCTTGCAACGGCTCCACCTACATGCGCTACCTGTACCCGGTCATCGCCTGCATGCCCTTTGCCATCGGCGCCACCATAGCCCGCAGCGACCTTCTCTGGAACTAGCCAAACCGGTGCGAAGGGGGCAGGTTGCTTTGCGTAGAAGGGTCGCGTCATCACGACGCCTTCATTTTGGGGTTTATCTCGCAGGCTAGTAGGTATATCATAACGACGTTTGTTTATATTGCCCGAGCATCTGCGCTGGGCTTTAGGTCGAAACCGATAGGAGACACGTATGTCCGGACACTCTAAGTGGGCCACAACCAAGCATCGTAAGGGCGCGCAGGACGCCAAGCGTTCCGCCCTCTTCTCCAAGCTCAGTCGCAACATCACCGTTGCTGCCCGTCTCGGCGGTGACCCGCTGCCCGAGAACAACGCCAGCCTCGCCGCTGCCGTTGCCAAGGCCAAGGCTCAGTCCATGCCTAAGGACAAGATCAAGTCCGCTATCGACAAGGCTTTTGGTTCGGGTGCCGACGCCGCCGTCTACGAGAACATCGTGTACGAGGGCTACGGTCCCGCCGGTGTCGCCGTCTACGTCGACTGCCTGACCGACAACCGCAACCGTACCGCCGCTGATGTCCGTTCCGCCTTCTCCCACGCTGGTGGCAACCTGGGCACCTCCGGCTCCGTTGCCTTCCAGTTTGAGCGCAAGGGCCAGATCGTCGTCGCCAAGGAGATCCTGGACGAGAACGCCAAGAAGGAGACCATGATCGCCAACGGTGCTGCCGGTGACGAGGATGAGTTCATGATGGCCATCGCCGAGGCCGGTGGCGAGGACTACGAGGACGCCGGCGAGGAGTGGATCGTCTGGACCGCTGCCAACGACGTCATGGCTGTCTCCAAGGCGCTCGAGGAGCAGGGCATCCAGGTCAAGGGCTCCGAGACCACCATGGTCCCGACCACCCCGACCGAGGTCTCCGGTACCGACGCCAAGAAGGTCCAGCGCCTCATCGACCGTCTTGAGGAGCTCGACGACGTCCAGGACGTCTACAGCACCATGGACATGACCGACGAGGTCATCGCTGCCCTCGAGGAGGAGTAGCGCCCGCACGGATTGAGCCGTGCATATCTGGGCATAATGAAGCGAGCATGCAAGCCTCGTGGAATAGATGAGCCGGATCCGCGTGCAATGAGGCACCGGACCCGGCTCTTTTATAATGATGCGAATCGTTTTGCATTCTGTGGACCGAAACCTGAAGGGAGCGCGCGTGCGCGTACTCAAACGAGCCCTTGCGATTGTGTATCTTGCCGCCGCCATCGTGGCGCTGGGTACGCTTGTCTGCCAGTTCTGGGGACCGTATACGTATCGCTTTATGCTGCTGTTGCGTGACACCATGCCGCGCATTGTCGTGACGGCATGCGGTGGAGTTGTGGCGATCGGCGTGCTGGTAAGCTTCTTCCGCCTGATGTTTGCTCGTCGCGAGCCGTCCTGCGTGCATCCGGCGGGGGAGCGCAATATCGAGGTCACGCTCGCTGCTCTCTCCTCGTGTGCTCGCACCGCGGCAGAGCGCGACGACCGAGTGATGGTCGAGCATGTCGAGGCACGCGTGCAGGGCTCCGACGAATCGCGCGTCCGTTTTAAGGTCGACGCCATCGCGCTCGACGACCGGGATGTGGCCTCCCTTGCAGCCGCGATGCAGCAACGTATCGAGGAGGCCTGCGACACCATGCTCGGCACGCCGGGCACGATCGCACGCGTTCGTTTTTTGCCGTCCAAGACTACCGTCCAGACCGTGGAGGTTTCCGGTGAGTGATACCAATCAAGACAAGACCGTCCGCACCCCGCGTCTGACTATCGATCAGAGCGCCGTGCCGGCAGGCGAGGCCGTCGATCCCAAGGTGGAGGGTACCGAGTCGCATGACGTGGTCGCCGATGATTTTGATGAGGCCATGGGTCTCATCAAGGGTACGGGGGCAGCCATCTGGAGCTACGCCGTCCGTCATCCCAACACCACGCTCGGAGCCGTCGCTGGTTTTGTGCTCGCCGTGCTGGTGCTCACGCTCGGCCTGTGGGATACGCTCGTCATCGCATTCTTTGTGCTGATCGGCGCCGTGATCGGCCAGATTCGCGACGGCGAGAACGGTATCGTCAACTTCTTCGGCCGTCTGTTTAGCGGCCGCTAATATGAATTCGACTGTCGCATCCGCGGCAGGCATAAGGAGGAACCATGGCTTTTAACACGAAGGTCGATGTAGCCGATACCGAGCTCGAGGCGAACGAGGCCGCCGCCGAGGCGGAGGATGTAACGCTCGAGGACGAGACGCTCGTCGAGGCCGAGTCCGAAGACGAGGCGGACGAGGACGACGAGGAGGCGGACGAGTCCGAGGACTCGCTGACCTATTCCAACGGCGTGATCGAGAAGATCGTCGCCATGGCCACCCGCGAGGTGCCGCATGTTCTGGGCATGAAGGGTAACCTTATGCACTTTGTGCAGGAACAGTTTGGTGCCGAGAACCTGACCAAGGGCGTGACGGTCGAGGTCACCGACGACAACCGCGTGGTCGTCAACATCTCGGTCATCATCGAGTATGGCGCCTATGCGCCTGCGATCTTTGACGACGTTAAGGCGCGCGTCACCGAGCGTCTGGCCGCGATGACCGGCCTTGAGGTGGCAGGCGTCAACCTGCGCATCGAGGATGTCATCACCCCCGAGGAGTACGAGCACCGCACCAGCCAGCACGAGTAACCTACTAAAAAGGGACAGGTTTGTTTTGGTAGGTTTTACCTGCGAAAACGCCAAACGGTCGACCGCGCAAGCAAAAGCGCGATCGACCGTTTTCTATATAGCCTCGATCTAGTCATACCGCTCGTCTAACTAAGGGTTGCAATCTTCGCGTTCCGCGTTACCCTAATGGGCGCATTGTTTCCAAATTGTTAACGAGGGGTTGCCGTAATGGCCGACGAACACGAGACCGAAAGCAAGGCATGGGCGATTGAAGCCGCTGCGGCAGAGGCGGCGTCGCGTGCCGCCGAGGAGGTGCATCGTCCTCCGGTGGTGCCGATGGAGCGCGTTGTCGGTCGCGAGGATATCGAACGTGGCGAGCGTGCCGGTCGTAAGCGCAGCCAAGAGCCAGGCTTTCCGCGCTTTTTTGCCGAGCTCAATCTGGGCCTGATCCTCACGGCCTTTGCCATCGTGGCTTTCAAAACGCCCAATCACTTTGCCTTCGGCGGCACCTCGGGCGTGTCGGTCATTCTTTCCACGCTGTTCCCGACCCTGCCCGTCGGCGTCTTTATGTGGATTATCAACGCGGTCCTGGTCATCCTGGGTTTTATTTTTTTGGAGCGCAAGGCAATCCTTTGGAGCGTCTTTGCTTCGTTTGCGCTTTCGGCCTACGTCTCGCTGTTTGAGCTCTTCATTCCGACCGATGTCTCTCTGACGGGTGATATGTGGCTCGACCTGTGTTTTGCCGTCATTTTGCCGGCGCTGGGCAGTGCCATTGTCTTTGACATTGGCGCCTCGACGGGCGGCACGGACATCCTTGCCATGATCCTCAAACGCCGCACCACGCTCGAGATTGGCCGTGCACTGCTGCTGGTCGATATCGGCATCGTGACCATCGCGGCTTTCCTGTATGGCCCGCGCGTCGGCCTGTACTGCGTGCTCGGTCTGTTTGCCAAGACGCTTGTGGTCGACAAGGCCATCGAGAGCATCCATCTGCGCAAGGTCTGTACGATCATTTGCGCCGAACCGCGCAAAGTCGAGGAGTTTATCGTCAAGCATCTCAACCGCACAGCTACGATTAGCCGTGGCTACGGCGCCTTCTCGGGCAAGTGCGTCACGGTGATCATGAGCGTGCTGAGCCGTCGCGAGGCCGTGCAGCTGCGTCGCTACGCTCGCGAGATCGATCCGGGTGCCTTTATCACGATCGTCGACAGCTCCGAGATCGTCGGCAAGGGTTTCCGCGGAACGAACTAACGCGGTCGAGCCCATCAAACAATCGAATAGCGCCCTGCGCATTGCAAATGCGTCATGTTGGAGTATTTGTCCCCACATTGGGTGATAATGATGCCAAAGACATCGTTTGCGATCCAGATGATTCGCTCAAGATACGAAGGGATGATCTCGATGTTCTGTTCGCAGTGTGGTGCCCCCATGGGCGATAACGACAAGTTCTGCGGCGCGTGTGGTGCCCCCAATGCCGGTGCCGCAGCCTCTGCCCCTCAGGGTCAGCCCCAGCAGTTTGTTCCGCAACCGCCCGTGGCGAATGCGTCCAAGGGCTGTGTGGCTCAGGCGTTTGAGGATATGACCAAGACGCCGGGCGTGCTGCAGCGCGTGTGCCAGATTGCCTTTTTACCGGCGCTGATTTGTGTTGTGTCGGTACTCGTGCTGTTTATTCCCGTTATTGGCGGCATTGCAGCTGCCATCGGCTTTTTGGCAGCTTGCATTGCGAGCGTGTGTGGTTCCGGCTTTGGTATTGAGTGGGGTCGCGATCTGTCGCTCAAGGTTGATGACGGTATGGATCGTCCACTCATGCGTTCCACGTCGTTTGGCCTCGGAGTCTTTTCGAGCGTTATCTCGGTCGTGCTCGAGGTTATTGCTGCCATTCCCGTTATCGGTGTAGTGCTTTCGCTGGTGGAGAGCGTGGTAATTGGCGCCGCGGGCTCGTATTCGTATTACGGCTCTTATGCACTCGAGGCAGCGCTGTTCGGCTCGCTTGGCCTGCTTGTCCTGGCTATGATTGCCACGGCGGTCTTGGGGGTCTTCTTTAAGATGTTCGCCGACATTGCCGTGATGCACTTTGCGGTGACCTGTCGTGTCGAGAGCGCGTTTTCGCTCGATAAGGTCTGGGCGGCCTTTAAGCACAACAAGACCAAACTGTTCTGCGCTTCGTTCCTTCCCGAGTTTTTGACGGGTCTGGTCGCCAACGTTGTCACCTGGATCCTGACGCTCGTCTTTGGCACCATTGCCTCTGTCGGTATGTATAGCTACTACTACCGTCCTTCGGCTATTGAGGCGCTTGTTACCGGCGGTGGCATCACGCTCGTATTGTTCTTGGTGCTGACGGCGTTTGTCACGGTATTCCTCACGGTCTTTGGCAAGATGCTCAAGCATCGTGCCGTTGGCTATTGGGTAGCGCGTTATGCAGCTGAATGGGCTGATGAGGATAAGGATGACGTCCTGACCTTTGTGCTGCCGTTTGAGAAGAAGTCTGCTCCGGCTGGTTTTAGCGCCGACGCAGCGCCCGTATCCGATTCCGCTGCGGCGCCGGCGCCTGCGCCCGAGCCCGAGCCCGCGCCCGTGCCTGAGCCTGAGCCTGAGCCTGAGCCCGCGCCCGTGCCTGAGCCCGAGCCCGCGCCCATGCCGGAACCGGAGCCCGAGCCTGCACCTGAGCCCGAGCCTGCGCCAAGCTCCGACGAGGACCCGCAGGACGAGTAACCCTGCCACCTGCCATTTGGGGACGGGGTAGAAACGGTAGAAATAGCGCTTGACAAATAAGCGGGGGCGGACGTGCCGAAGCGTCCGCCCCCGCTTTGATATCGCGATGCGGCTATGACTGCGAGATGGTCGTGGATCGACTACTCGTCGTGCTTCTCCTCGCGGCGGGCGGCGGCGCGAGCGTCGTGGATGCCCTTGATTGCGGCGTGTCGGGCGGTGCGGGCATCGTGCATGGCGTCGCGGGCCTCGGCGGCCGTGGCCTTGGCAGAGCGCAGTTTGGCTGCCAGGTCGGGATTGGTCTCGGCGACCGCGGCAATCGTGGGGCCGTCGAGCTCTTCTTGTGTGGGCTCGGCCAAAAAGTCGATGGCATATTGGGCGGCCACCATGGAGCCCTTGGCCAGTACCGACTCGTCAATCTTGTAGAAGCAAGAATGTTGGGCGTACGTGGCGCCAATCTGGGGGTTGCGCGTGCCAACAAAGGCGAGCACGCCCGGTACGCGGCGCAGGTACTCCGAAAAATCCTCACCCGAGAGTGTGCCGCGATAATGGCCTTGGCCGGTGGGGCCCAGGCATTTGATTACTGCCTGGCGGCAGCGCTCGCTCGAGGCGGCATCGTTTTCGACCTTGTAATTGGCGATGGTGTAGTCGGTGAGCTCTGCCTCGGCGCCCAAGGCGGCCGCGGTATGCTCCACGATGCGGCGCATGAGCTCCGGCATTTCCTCGTGGGTCGAATCTCCGTAGGTGCGCACCGTGCCGGCGAGATAGGCCGTGCCGGCGATAACGTTGCGCGCGGTGCCGCCGTGCAGCTCGCCGACGGTAATGACGGCCGGCTCGTAGGGACTGATCTCGCGCGAAACGATGGTCTGCAGAGCGTTGACGATCTCGGCGGCAACCATAACGGCGTCGTGACCGCGCTGGGGCATGGCGCCGTGGCACGAGGTGCCGCGGACGTCGATGCGGAACCAGTCGGTATTGGCCATGCGCGGTCCGGGCTCGCAGCTCACGGTGCCGGCGTCGACCTCACTCCAGATGTGCGCGGCGTAGGCGCCATCGACGCCGTCGAGCACGCCCGTGCCGATCATGAGCTTGGCGCCCTGGCCGTTTTCCTCGCTGGGCTGGAAGACGATGCGGACTTCGCCGTGGATGTCGTCGGTCATATGGCGCAGGATTTGCAGCGTGCCGAGCATCATGGCGATGTGGCAGTCGTGGCCGCAGGCGTGCATGCAGCCCTCGTTGACGCTGGCGAACTCCTCGCCGGTCTGCTCGGTGACGGGCAGGGCGTCGATGTCGGCGCGCAGCAGGATGCGGCGGCGCGGCGTGCCGTCCTCGCGATAGGCGTCGGGCGCGGTGCCGCGAAGGGTCGCCACCAGGCCCGTCTTGAGCGGACGCTCGTAGGGGATATTCATGGCGTCGAGCTGGTTGGCGATGTCGGAGGTCGTGCGCTCTTCGGCGAGGCTCAGCTCCGGGTGCTTATGGAAGTGCCGGCGCTGCTTGATGATATAGGGTTCAAACTCGGTAGCGATATCTTTGATGGCTGCGGTGACGTCGTCAGCCGCGCGAGCCTCGGTCGCCGCCATAATCTGCTGTGCCTTGGTCTTCGTCATGGTCGATTTGCTCCTTGCTGGGTTGATCGCAAAATCGTACAGGCTCTCTCCAGTATGCCACCTGCCGCTAGGGCTGGTAAAGTTGCCGTTTGCCGCTTGGGGGTTTGTTGCAAGGGCGGGGGAGTACACTCGGGGGTGTTGAATTTCCTGCCAGAGATGGGGATGCCCATGCAACATATCGATCGGATTATCCGCTCCAAGAACGTCTTTACCGCGCAAGACGGCATCGATACCGCCCGCGAGCTGGCGATTGCCATCGCAGGCGACCGTATCGTCGCAGTCGGTGCGCCCGATGACGTGATCGCCGCCGTTCCCGCCGCCACGTCGGTTATCGATTACGGCGAGCAGTTTGTCTGCCCAGGTTTCCATGACGCTCATCTGCACTTCTTCCATACCTCGGTCGGCTCCTCGCCGTACATGCTCATGGATATGGGCACGTCCGAGGCTGCGCTGGTGCAGCACGCGCTCGAGTTTTCCCAGGACCTGCCCGATGACGCTTGGGTTGTGACGCAGGGCTGGCGCGACTACCGTTGGGACCCGCCCGAGCATCCTACCAAGGCGTCGCTCGATGCGGCATTCCCCGATCGTCCCTGCGTTATGTATTCGGGCGACGGGCACACGCTTTGGCTCAACAGCCGCGCACTCGAGGCGCTCGGCGTCACACGCGACAGCGAGCCGCCAGCGGGCGGCAGTTACGACAAGGATGCAAATGGCGAGCTCACGGGCATTGCTCACGAGGCAGCTGCCATGCAGCTGCTACCGCGCTGCCTTGAGTGGCTGGGCGAGGATCGCATCGCAAGCGCTTACGCCGATCAAATGAGGCGGATGGCCGAGCAGGGCATCACCTCGATATGCGATATGTCGCTCATGCCCATGCCGGGCTGCGACTTTATCCGCGACGATGTCTACGACAAACTGCAGGCAGCCGGCAAGCTGGGCATCCGCGCCCATTTGTTTCCCACGCTGCTGGATGACCAATCGCGCTTGGAAGAGCTACAGGCCCGCTACGCGAACAACGCGCTGCTCTCGGCGCCAGGCTTTAAGCAGTTCTTCGACGGCGTGTCGAGCGAACACACGGCCTATCTCACCGAGCCCTATACCAACCCGCGCTTCCCGGGCGATCAAGGTCGCCTGACGGTTCCTGCCGAGCGTATGCGCAAGCTGGTCCTCGCTGCCGCGGAGCGCGGTCACACCGTTCGCATCCACGTCATCGGTGACGGTGCGATTCATGCCGCGCTGGATATCTTTGAGGAGGCCGCCGAACTGTACGGCCTGCCCCAGCACGGTCATAACACGCTTGAGCATCTGGAGAACCTCTTGCCCGAGGACCTCGATCGTCTACGCAAGCTTAACGTCGTTGCCTCGAGCCAGCCCTGTCACATTACACTCGACCCGGGCGGCCCCGAGCGCGATCTGGGCCTGGAGCGCAGCCGCATCATGTGGCCGTTTGCGACCTATAAGCAGCGCGGCATTCGCCAAGCCTTCGGCACCGATAGCCCCATAACAGCTGTTACCAGCATGAACGTGCTCTACACGGCCATCACGCGCCAGGACCCCAAAAGCCACTGGCCCGAGGGCGGCTGGTTGCCGAGCGAGCGCATCGATGCAGCAACAGCCCTGCGCAACTACACCCTGGGCAGCGCCTATGCAGCGGGCGACGAGCAAAACCTCGGCAGCCTGGAACCCGGCAAATACGCCGAGCTGGTAGTCCTGGACCAAAACCCACTCACCATCGACCCCCAAGAACTCCAAGCCACCAAAGTCCAAGCCACCTACCTAGCCGGCAACCTGATCTACGAGCGCTAAGTATTCATGTCTTACCGTTTAACGCGGCTCGGGCAGCTTATTTTGGGATGGCGCTCGAGCCGCGTTTGCGTTTCGGTGAGGATCCGCCATGTGCGTCCCTGCTCTGTTGGATTTGGGCGCGGGGTTGAGGTGCTGCTCCGTGCGTTCAATTTGGACATCAGCAGTGAAACCTCATGGTGTTTTGCATACTTCCAGTTGCAGATTGCATAAAAAAGCTGAGATGTTCTTTCCGGCCCTGATGTACCCCCGCCTGGGCCGTGCAAAAAACGGAGTATTCAGCACCGCGAGCTCTGCCGGTGCCGCTGCGGCTGAGTAACGTTACGGAGATTGACGTCATTTTGGGCTCCGGTACGGCGCGAAGTACGCCCATTTGTCCCAACGGGGTCTGCCCACCGACCAAAACCGCCCGCTGAAGGCGTTCTTGGGACCAATAAGGTATGTCCGGCGCGTATGCAGCCACCCTGGCCTGCTGAATACTCCCAAAAATGCACGGTGCTCCCCAGGGGACCCGTGCGCGCAGCGAAAACCATGCACATGTCGCTATCCGCATCGCCATTTTGCTGCACTGACTTTTCTGAATGCCGGGACCGAATTAGTTAACCTGGCTCTCGTGTGGCTCCGGAGGGGCGGGGCATAAGGTTTATCGCGAGTTCCGCACGAGCCGAAGGCCACTTAATGTGGCCTTCGTGCGAGCAGGACTGCCCGAGCAGGAAACCTTATGCCCCGCCCCTCCGGAGCCACACGGAAGCCACCGCTAAGTTATCCCCCGGCATTCAGAAAATCTAAGTGCCAAAAAATAAGATTTTTTGACTCCGTGTTGTATAACCCGTCATTCGTGGGTACCATTCAACGCGTACGCAAACAAAAAAGGGTTAATTCGCGTGGCATAACCGCGCGGCCCAAAAAGGAGGAGACAAGCATGTCGTCTTTGAAGCCGCTTGCAGATCGTGTTCTGGTCAAGCCCGACGAGGCCGAGCAGAAGACCGCTTCTGGTCTGTATATCGCCAGCAACGCTCAGGAGAAGCCGCAGCGCGGCACCATCGTTGCCGTGGGCGCCGGCAAGGTCAACGACAAGGGTGAGCGCATCCCCATGGACGTCAAGGTCGGTGACGTTGTCATCTACGGTAAGTTCGGTGGCAACGAGGTCAAGGTCGACGGCGAGAAGTATCTGCTGATGCGCGCCGACGACATCTACGCCGTCGTCGAGGCCTAGTCTCGTCAGAATCTCTGATTCGTCTTTGAACGCGGCCGCCGCATAGGACTCGGAAGCGGCGACGCGAGTCACATTTCTTTTGGAGGATTACCTACCATGGCAAAGAACATTACGTTCAACACCGATGCCCGCGCTAAGCTCGCCAAGGGCGTCAACACTCTGGCCGACGCCGTTACCGTCACCATGGGCCCCAAGGGCCGCTACGTCGCTCTGCAGCGCACGTTCGGTGCCCCGACCATCACCAACGACGGCGTTTCCGTCGCCAAGGAGATCGAGCTCGAGGACAACATCGAGAACATGGGCGCTCAGCTGGTGAAGGAGGTCGCCACCAAGACCAACGACACCGTGGGTGACGGCACTACCACCGCAACCCTGCTCGCTCAGGCTATCGTCAACGACGGTCTGCGCAACGTCGCCGCCGGCGCCAACCCGCTGGCCATCCGTCGCGGCATCGACAAGGCCGTCAACGCCGCCGTCGCCGAGATGAAGGCCCAGGCCAAGCCGGTCGAGACCAAGGAGCAGATCGCTTCCGTCGGCACCATCTCTGCTGGTGACCCCGAGGTCGGCGAGAAGATCGCCGAGGCCATGGAGGTCGTGGGCAAGGACGGCGTCATCACCGTCGAGGATTCCCAGACGTTCGACATCACCATCGACACCGTCGAGGGCATGCAGTTCGACAAGGGCTATGTCTCCGCTTACTTCGTCACGGACAACGATCGCATGGAGGCCGTGATGAAGGATCCGTACATCCTCATCACCGACCAGAAGATTTCCAGCGTCCAGGACATCATGCCCGTTCTCGAGGCTGTCCAGCGCGCCGGTCGTGGCCTGCTCATCATCGCTGAGGACATCGACGGCGAGGCTCTGCCCACCCTCGTCCTCAACAAGATCCGTGGCGCCCTCAACGTCTGCGCCGTCAAGGCCCCGGGCTACGGCGATCGCCGCAAGCGCATTCTCGAGGACATCGCCGTCCTCACCGGTGGTCAGGCAGCTCTCGACGAGCTGGGCGTGAAGGTCGCTGACATCACCGCCGATATGCTCGGTACCGCTAAGTCCGTCACCATCTCCAAGGACAACACCGTCGTCGTCGGCGGCGCCGGCTCCAAGGAGGCCATCGACGCCCGCATCGCTCAGATCAAGGGCGAGATGGAGAACACCACCTCTGACTTCGACCGTGAGAAGCTCCAGGAGCGCCTGGCCAAGCTCTCCGGTGGCGTTGCCGTCATCAAGGTCGGCGCTGCTACCGAGTCTGAGCTCAAGGAGATCAAGCACCGCGTCGAGGACGCCCTGCAGGCTACCCGCGCTGCTGTCGAGGAGGGCATCGTCGCCGGCGGCGGCGTCGCCTTCATGGATGCTGCTCCTGCGCTCGACGCTGTCGAGATCGACGACCCCGAGGAGAAGATTGGCGTCGACATCGTCAAGAAGGCTCTGACCGCTCCGGTCGCTACCATCGCTAAGAACGCTGGCTTTGAGGGCGCTGTCGTGGTCGACAAGGTTGCCGAGCTGCCCGCTGGCCAGGGTCTCAACTCTGCCAACGGCGAGTGGGGCGACATGATCGAGATGGGCGTCCTCGACCCCGTCAAGGTCAGCCGCGTCACCCTTCAGAACGCTGCTTCTGTCGCCAGCCTGATCCTCATCACCGAGGCTACCGTCTCCGATGTGCCCAAGAACACTCAGCTTGAGGACGCTATCGCTGCTGCTACCGCTGGTCAGCAGGGCGGCGGTATGTACTAAGGCCGACAAGGTCTAGAACTCCCACCGGGAATCCGGGGGCGTGACGGGGTTTCTCTCCGGAACGTCCTCGGTTAGATTAGGACCCCTTGTCCTGCTCCTTTGGAGCCGCGGACAAGGGGTCCTTTTTGTGCTGATGTCTTAATTTAATAAGGCGCTTTCCGCTTTGTTTGAATGGCGATGTAAGAGGAAGGGCGCCGAGGAATCAGAGCAGTCCTTTTGCCCGCTCGTCGTAGATTTTGTTGAGCTCCGATTGCACATACTCTTCTTTGAGCTTAGCGATGAAACGCGCGTCCGAGAACAGTCGGTAGACGAGCACCGCTGCGCCTCCGAGGTCGAGGCACTTGGGATTCTCCGTAATCAAAGCCTGCACGATGCTGCTCGAGGTCGCGATGGTTTCGGAAATGAGGATGATCTTCTTGGTACGTGCTTGGTACATCTCGGTGCAGTAATCCGATCCGTCGTCCTTGAATATCAGCGAGCACCCGTGAAGTGCCGCTATCAACCAGTTGATAAGCGCCGCCATACCTGCCTGCACGCCGACCTTCAGTACATCGCCGGTGCTGACGTATTTGGTAAGCGCCTCGGTATGTGCTTTGTCGAGGACGAGATTGGCGAATGGGATCTGTATCCCGCACGGCGTGTAAAGGTCTGTGCCGATGTGGATCAGCTGCTTGATCAGAGCAGCCGCGGCGGCATCCGGCTCGCTCACGACGCGCCTTCCCGCCGCAACCAGCATCTCTACAGTCCCAGCGGGCGCACCGATCTGCGGATTTTTCCCAAAGGCGTCATAGGAGACCGAGTAGGTCGTGGGAATTCGTGCGCCAATACCAAAAACGTTGGTGTCTTTAACGCAGGTGATGCTGTTGGTCATGATGTTTGATGTTCCGAACACGAGACCGAGCACTGGGTCGTGGCCGAGGGTCGCGAACCGGTGGTTTGCGCCCTTGAAGAGTCCGATGTTTTCTGCCTCGTAGCGTGTCGCGTCGTAGGGCACGCCGCGTGAATTAAGAATATGATGTTTTGAGGCGAACAGACGGGTCGATTCCCGTGGCATCCTGTCATCGAAACCAGAGAAGACACGACCTTGGAAGTTGTGCAAAGCGTGTTCTTTCACGTTGCCCGCTCCGGCGCACTCGACTTCTGTCAGTGAGTTGATGATAAGAATGCGGGCGACTTGGAGCATGGTTGCGGCGACGACGAAGGCCGCGTCGGCATCCTGCAGTCGCGTCCGCTCCTTGAACTCCCGGTCGATGCGCTCGAGGTTCTCACCGTACTCGCGGACGGACTTTTCGACCGTCTGCTCGGCCCAGCTCTCGTCAACGGCCACGCACGCCGCCCTCGCCGCCATATAGTCGGCAAAGAGCCTGCAGGCATGTTCCTCTTCTTCTGTCACCTGACCGTCCGCCGCCGCAGCGACTTGTAACTGCTCGGCTATGGAGTCCAGCGACACAATGCTAACGTTGTCCAGGCAGTCCTTGACTTGGTCGAAGGACAGGCCCTCGTCATCCGCGATGACCTGCACCTTCGCCTTGACGTTATTCGGGAGGCCGCCGTCCAGCTTGAGGTAATCGAGACCCTTCTCGAGCCACTTCCGCTCCTCTTGGGAGAAGTCACCGTCGCAGCGCATCAGGAAGCAGAGCGTTGCCACATAGGCGTAGATGAAATTGTGTCGCTTCTCTCCCGCAAGGTAGGCGCCCTGCTTGATTCCGTCACGGAAACCCTTGATGCGTGCCCTGCGGAGTCGCGCGGAGAACGAGTTCTCCTTGATGGCATTGATTCCGCCCTCCACGGTCGATGCCGCGTCGGACGCAAGGGATGATGTTCCTTGGGCCAAATCTATGGCGGCGCTGACGGCAATTCCGCCTACCGCGTTTGCGGCCCCCGTAATCGTTTTGCCTGCATCGGACGACGCGATTTGCTCGCCGGCGCTCGACATGCCTTCCGCAACCGAGCACATGGCGCTGCCGATGGCCTCGGATGCCGAGGTTGCCGTATCGACGATAACGTTTCCCGCGCCCTCAGCTGCATTCGCGGCGCCTTTGGCGGCGGACTCGATGGCGCCCGATGCGTCTTTTGCCATCTCACCGGCGGCTTGGGCGGCTTGGGATAGAGCTTTCCCGAGATCAAGTTTTACTGCCAATTTGTTCTCCTGACATACGCGGGTTGCGCAGTGACCTCCTTCACACTACTGCGCGGTGTGGAGCATTGGATGCGTCGGTGGATTGATGATTGCGGAAAATGGAATGCATCTCCATTCCGTTCCCCCTCCAGAAATTACCCTCGGCGTACTTGCGCCTTTGTTTGCTCGTGCTACACTTGCAATTGCTGTTTCAGGGCGGGGTGGAATTCCCCACTGGCGGTAAATCGGGCGGTGTCAAAGGGATGCCGTGGCGCAGGCGAGATGCCTGCGACCGAGCCGATGAGTCCGCGACCCGTGTGTGCGTTGGTTCGCATGCCGGCTGAACTGGTGAGATCCCAGTACCAACGGTTAGAGTCCGGATGAAAGAGGCAGGTGATCTTATGTCTGAACAGTCACAGCATATCCATTTTGAGAACACGAATAGGTGGAGCACCAAACAGCTCGTTACCATGGCGTTGATGTGCGCCTTGGGCGCCTTGTTTATGTACGTGCAGCTGCCCATCCTTCCTTCGGCGCCGTTTTTGACGTATGACCCGTCGCTGGTGCCGGCGATGGTGTGTGGATTTGCGTATGGCCCTGGTGCCGGCACCGCTGTTGCCGCTATGGCGATTGTTATCCATGCGCTTACCACGGGCGACTGGGTCGGTGCGCTTATGAACCTGGTTGCCACGCTGGGCTACATTCTGCCCGCGGCTATCGTCTATCAGAAGATGCATACCTATAAGGGTGCCGTGATTGGCCTGGTGCTCGGCGTTATTGCCGCTACGGCGTTGTCTATGGTCGCAAATCTTACCATTGGCGTATGGTTCTGGTATGGCTCGGTCGATGTGATCGCCCCGCTTATGATTCCTGCCGTGCTGCCGTTCAACCTTATCAAGACCGTGCTTAACTCGGTATTGACGCTTGCGGTGTACAAGGCGGTCTCCAACCTCATCACGCCCAAGAAGGACCAGGTCAAAGGCCGCGCATGATTGAGTGTCGGGGCGTTTCCTTTAGCTATGACGGTGCCGTGCCGGCGCTCGACGGCGTCGATCTAAACATCGAGGACGGCGAGTTTTTCTGCATCCTCGGTGGTAATGGGTCGGGCAAGTCGACGTTTGCCAAGCATCTGAATGCACTGTTGCAGCCCGATGCGGGCACGGTGCGTATCAACGGTATGGATGCGTCCGACCTCGAGCTGGTCTATGACATTCGTTCGACCGCGGGCATGGTATTCCAGAATCCCGATGATCAGCTGGTGGCAACGCTTGTCGAAGATGACGTTGCGTTCGGTCCCGAAAACCTTGGCGTGCCATCGGCGCAAATTGCGCAGCGCGTACGCGAGGCGCTGAAGGGCGTGGGCCTGGTGGGCTTTGAGCGCCACGAGACCCATGCGCTTTCGGGTGGTCAAAAGCAACGCGTGGCGCTTGCCGGCGTGCTCGCCATGGAGCCGCGCGTTCTCATTTTGGATGAGGCCTCCTCGATGCTCGATCCGCGCGGACGCAAGGGTCTTATGAAAGCGTGCCGCGCACTTCACGATCGCGGCATGACTATCGTGATGATTACGCACTTTATGGAGGAGGCCGCCGAGGCCGATCGTGTCGCGGTGTTTCGGGCGGGGCACGTTGCCATGCTCGGTACGCCCGAGGAAATCTTGACGCGGGCGGATGAGCTTGCGCAGCTCAACCTGGATATGCCGGAGTCGTGTCGTCTGGGCAGGTCACTTCGTGCGAAGGGCGTGCCCGTTTGCGCGCAGGTGCGCGAGGTGGATATGGTCGCTGAGATTGCGCAGGCTTATGCCGAGCGAAGTGGGGCAGACACCGCGGGACAGTCTTCCGCA
This sequence comes from uncultured Collinsella sp., assembly GCA_902489775.1. GTDB lineage: Bacteria > Actinomycetota > Coriobacteriia > Coriobacteriales > Coriobacteriaceae > Collinsella. The sequence continues at coordinate 11,316 of CABUBH010000002.1, read as the reverse complement.
TCCCAGTTGGAAATCGCTGACGGCACTGTTCCGGTAGACAACGAGGACAACGCGTCGGAGCCCGTCATCGAGCTATCCCATGTTTCGTACAGTTATTCGCTCAGTCCGCGCGAGCGCCGCCGCTGGCATAAGCGCTCGGCCACTGCGGGCAAATCGAGCAAACAGGCTCTCTGGGGAAACGACCCCAGCAGCCCGTGGGCGCTGCGCGGTGTATCGCTGACGGTGCGTCGCGGCGAGTTCCTGGGCTTGGCAGGTCATACTGGTTCGGGTAAGTCGACGCTGGTCCAGCATCTCAACGGTTTGATTCGCCCCCAGGAGGGATCCGTTCGCGCGCTGGGGCTCGATCTGTCAAACAAGAAAGACGCCGCCGCGGTTAAGGCCAAGGTCGGCGTGGTGTTTCAATATCCTGAGCGTCAGCTGTTTGCCGAAACCGTGGCGCAGGACGTGGCGTTTGGTCCGCACAACCTTGGCTTGCCGCAAGATGAAGTCGACCGTCGTGTCGAGTCATCGCTCTCGCGCGTGGGCCTCGACCTTTCCACGGTCGGCGACAAGAGTCCCTTTGAGCTTTCGGGCGGTCAGCAACGGCGTGTGGCATTCGCCGGCGTGCTCGCCATGGAGCCCGAAGTCCTGGTGCTCGATGAACCCATGGCGGGGCTCGATCCGGCTGCGCGCAGGGATTTCCTAGGGCTCATCGGTCGACTCCATCGCGAGGGCCTGACCGTTGTCATGGTTTCGCACAGCATGGATGACCTGGCCAATTGCTGCGACCGTATCGTCGTAATGAACGAAGGTGCGGTGTTTGCCGAGGGAACCCCCGCGCAGGTGTTTGCGCATGCCGATGAGCTCAAGTCGATCGGCTTGGGCGCTCCCGCCGCCCAGCGTATGGCGCTGGCGCTTACGGAGGCGGGCGTGCCGCTGCGTCGCGGCGGGCTCTATACGGTTGAGTCGCTGGCAGACGAGTTGGTGGACCTGCTAATCGGTCGCTCGGGCGGTTCTTCTAACGTCTCGGACATTGCTAAATCCAAGACGGTCGCGCGAGAGGAGGGCTGCTGATGGAGGCGTTTTCGTTTGGCAGCTACTATCCCGGCGATAGTGCAATCCACCGCCTGGACCCGCGAACCAAGTTGCTCTTGGGCTTTGTGTTTCTGATCACGACGCTCACGGTCAGTGGCTTCCGCGGACTGGCCCCGGTCGCAATTTTCGTTGTGCTGACCTATGCCGTGTCTCGGGTGCCGGTTCGTCGCGTTCTGTCGTCGATGGCGCCGCTGCTGGCAATCGTCGTCGTGGTCGCGGTGCTCAACTTGTTTACCGATCAGAGTGGGCGCATCCTGTGGCAGCTCGGCTTTCTGCAGATAAGCGAGGGCTCACTGCGTTCTGCCGCCTTTATGGCGTGTCGCCTGACGTTGATGATGGCCGGTATGAGCGCCATTACACTCACCACGCCGACGCTCGACCTCACCGCGGGCTTTGAGCGCCTGCTCGCGCCGCTTGCGCGTGTGGGACTTCCTGCGCACGAGCTCGGCATGATCATGGGTATCGCGCTACGCTTTATGCCGCAGTTTGCCACTGAGATGAAGCAGACGGCCGATGCACAGGCAAGCCGCGGTGCGCGCGTGACGGGCGGTCCGCTCGGTGGCGTACGCATGCTCGGCAGTGTGGCGATCCCGCTGTTCACCGGCGTGTTCCGCCATGCAGAGACGCTGTCTGCCGCCATGGATGCACGCTGCTATCACGGCGAGCAGGGCCGCACGCGCCTGCATACGCTTGCATTTGGCCGCGGGGATGCGCTGGCGGCGGTGGTGACGGCGGTACTGCTCGCGTGTGTCATCGTCATCAACCTTCAACTTGTTTAGGCGCGATTCGATCGCAAGAAAGGGGTCCCTATGACCGATAACGACCGCATGGCTCAGCTCGAGCGCGCCTGTTCGTATCTCAGGCGTATTCCGGCGTGGTATCTGGCCACGACCGATGTTGCCGACGGGCATCAACCGCGCGTGAGGCCGTTCTCGTTTGCCATGGTCGATGATGGCAAGCTATGGTTTTGCACCTCGCGCGACAAGGACGTGTGGGCCGAGCTCAGCGCGAATCCTAAGTTCGAGGTCTCGGGCTGGAAGCCGGGGGAGTGCTGGATTGTGCTGACCGGCGAGGCTGCGCTCGAGGACGACGCGGTTGTGAGCGACCGGGTGCGCCAGGCTGGCTTTAAGCACATGGTGGGTATTGGCGAGGATCACGAGAGTGCCAACGACGGCCGCCTTGCGTTCTTCTCGGTCCGCAACATCGCTGCCCGCTTCTGCGATATCGACGGCAGCGAGGAGCGCCTGGAACTCTAGCCTTCCAGGGTAGTTAATTTGGGACGGGGCTATTTTAGCTACCCTTATATGCCTGCCGGTGTTTGTCCTATCTTCTAATAAATCATCGACAGACAAGAGGTAGCTAAAATAGTCCCGTCCCAAATTAGCTACCCCTGACCCAAAAAGACCGGTGGCAGGAGGATGCATGAACGGATTGAATACGGTGCTGGAGTATCTGACGTCGGTGCCGGCGTGGTATTTGGCGACAAGCGTTGACGGGCAGCCGCATGTGCGTCCGTTTTCGTTTACTCAGATTCAGGACGGTAAGTTGTGGTTTGTGACGGCGCGCACCAAAGACGTGTGGCAGGAGCTGCTGCAAAATCAGCACTTTGAGGCAACGAGCTGGTGGCCGGGTCATGGCTGGCTCATCTTGCGCGGGCGTGCCGGCTTGGATGACCAGGCTTCGGACGAAATGCGTGAGGCCGGGTGGAAACATCTGGAGCGTCTGGGCGAGCACTACGACGGCGCGGGTGACCCCACCCTCGTCTTCTTTAGCGTGGAGGACCCCGAGGCCTTTATCTGCAACCATGACGAATGGGTGCCGGTCGAGCTCTAAACGAGTTTCCCAACCAACCTCAACAATTCAAATACTCGCATATAGCGGGCCCCCACATTGCAACAGCGCCGTAAGACGCGCCGGGCAATGTGGGGGCCTGCTTTTATCTGTCAATTTCTTTGAGCGAATGTGTCGGGAATGTTTCAATGCATGAATATGCAAAAGATTTGCGTATATATGCATCTTTTGGTGATAAAGTTTCAACCCACTTCATAACGACGGCTGCGGGATGCGCATCGGTGCATAACTGCAGACAAGGAGTCTGATATGTCTTTAAAGGTTGGAATTGTCGGTGCGGCTGGATATGCCGGTGCCGAGCTCATTCGCCTCGTCCTCGGCCATCCCGAGTTTGAACTTGTTGCCATTACGTCCAACGCCGATGCCGGCCAGCCGCTGTCTGCGGTCTACCCGAGCTTTGCCGGTGTGAGTGACCTTGCCTTCACGACGCATGACGCTCCCGAGCTCAAGAACTGTGACGCCGTCTTTTTGGCCGTGCCGCACACGGCCGCCATGGCGCAGGTGCCCGCACTGCTCGCCGCGGGCGTGTCCTGCTTTGATCTTTCGGCCGATTACCGTCTGAGCGATCCAGCCGTGTTTGAGGCTTGGTATGCCGCCGAGCACACGAGCCCCGAGCTGCTCAAGACCCGCGCCTTTGGTCTGCCCGAGCTGTTCTGCCAGGATTTGGAGACCGCTGCATCCGACCACGCCGACGGCAAGGCCGTACTGGTCGCCTGTGCCGGCTGCTATCCCACCGCAACGAGCCTTGCCGCCGCGCCCGCCGTGCGCGCCGGCTGGATTGCCCAGAGCGGCCCTGTGATCGTCGACGCCATCAGCGGTGTGACGGGTGCCGGTAAGTCTTGCAACGCCCGTACCCATTTTTGCAGCGCCGACGAGAACCTAGAGGCCTATGGCGTGGGCAAACATCGCCACACGCCCGAGATTGAGCAAATCTTGGGCCTGGCCGATCGCGTTGTCTTTACCCCGCATCTGGCACCGCTTAAGCGCGGCCTGCTTTCCACAGTGACGATGTCGCTTGCGCCGCAGGCTATCGACAGCCTGACGGTTGAGGCCGTCGTCGACCATTACAAGCAGTTCTACGCCGGCCGCACCTTCGTGCGCGTGCTCGACGCTGGCCAGCAGCCCAAGACGGCTTCGGTCGTCGGCACCAACGCCGCCCAGATCGGCCTTGCGCTCAACAAGCGCGCGGGCGTGCTGGTGGCGACGGGCGCCATCGACAATCTGTGCAAGGGCGCTGCGGGTCAGGCGGTCCAGTGCGCCAACATCGTCTTTGGATTTGACGAGCGACGAGGCTTGCCCACAGTGGCGTGCCCGGTGTAGCACATTCGATTGTTAGCGATTAGGTAGTCGGGCATCGAGTGGGGCGCCACTTCTAAGCTGGTCTCATGATTGCGATCGGCATGGCGCACCAAGCGATGCCCGTTTTTTGTTTGATATAAGGAGTCGTAAAGACGATGAATGCTGAGCAGTTCGATATCAAGATTCGCGCGGTCGAGGGTGGCGTTACGGCGGCGGCTGGTTTTAAGGCCGCTGGCATCCATGCCGGATTTCGCAAGAATCCCGAGCGCCTGGATTATGCGCTCGTCGTGCCCGACAAGCCTTGTCCCGGTGCCGGTGTATTTACCACCAACCGCTTTTGCGCGGCGCCCGTGCAGGTGAGCCGTGCCAACCTGGGCGGTGCTGACAAGGGCTACGGTATCATCGCCGGCGTTTCGGTCAACTCCGGTAACGCCAACGCGGCAACGGGTGAGACCGGCCTTGTCTGCGCGCGCGAGACCTGCAACATTGCCTCGCAGGTCATCGGCTGCGAGCCCCAACAGATCCTGGTCGCCTCCACGGGCGTGATTGGCCAGATTCTGCCGATCGACACGTTCGAGACCGCCATTCCTGCTGCCTATGAGGCACTCTCCGCCCATGGCGGCGCCGATGCCGCCCGCGCCATCATGACGACCGATACGCATTCCAAGGAGTACGCCGTGTCCTACGTCAGTGATGCCGAGGGCCATGCGGGCAATGTCTATACGGTGGGCGGCATGTGCAAGGGTTCGGGCATGATCATGCCCAACATGGCCACCATGATCGCGGTCATCACGACCGATGCTCCCGTCGAGCCTGCGGCGCTCCACGCCCTGCTGCTTTCGACCGTCAAACAGACCTTCAACAAGGTGACGGTCGATTCTGACACTTCGACGAACGATACCTGCATCATGCTTGCCTCTGGTGCTGCCGCGGATGCCGAGTCCATTGTCGAGGGCACCGATGCCTTCGACGAGCTGGCCTTTGCCGTGCATGAGGTATGCGAGAGCCTGGCGCGCAACATCGCCGCCGATGGCGAAGGCGCATCCAAGCTCGTGACGGTCAATGTCGCCGGCGCTCTCAACGACGAAGAGGCGGATATTGCCGCCCGCGCCGTCGCCAACTCGCCGCTCGTCAAGACCTGCATCGCCGGTCATGACTGCAACTGGGGCCGCGTTGCCATGGCGCTGGGCAAGTGCGGCGTGAAGTTTAATCAGGAAGATGTGTCCATCGACATGATGGGCATGCCCGTCTGCCGCGACGGCCTGACCGTTCCCTTTGACGAGGATGAGGCCCTGCGTCGCTTTGAAGCGCCCGAGATCGTGATTTCGGCCGACCTGGGCGCGGGCGACGCGGCCACCACCGTCTGGACCTGCGACCTTACGCACGAGTACATTTCCATCAACGGCGACTACCGTTCCTAGACTCTGGATGTGCCGCGCGTCCCGCTGCAATCGCGGGCAACGAGGCGCGGCGCGATAGCTACACGAAAGACGAGGCAGACTATGAAATTCGCACGTGATTGTCGCTCGAGCGAATCCAACGAAGTTACCGCGCAGCTGCTGTTCGAGGCGCTGCCGTGGATTAAAAACCTGACCGGCAAGACGGTCGTTATCAAATACGGTGGCGCCGCCATGGTCGACGAGCAGCTACGTCGCGATGTGATGAGCGATATCGTCCTGCTCAAGATTATCGGCATGCGCCCCGTCATCGTGCATGGCGGTGGCAAGGCTATCAACGAGGCGCTCAGCCACTACGATATTCCCGTCGAGTTTAAGAACGGCCAGCGTGTGACCACGCCGGAGACCATGGATATCGTGCGCGAGGTGTTGGGTGGCAAGGTCAACCAGGAGCTGGTCGCGGCGCTCAACCACCACGGCAACCTAGCCGTGGGCGTGTCCGGCAGCGATGCCGGGACGCTTATCGCCGAGCCGCTCGACCCCGAGCTCGGTCGCGTGGGTAAAGTCACGCACGTCAACACCGACTATATCGAGCGCTTGCTCGACAGCGAGTACATTCCCGTGATCGCCACGGTTGCGGCGGGGGAGGACGGCGGCTTCTTCAACATCAACGCCGATACCGCCGCCGGTGCCGTTGCGGCGGCGCTCCATGCGCACAAGGCGATCTTCTTGACCGACGTCGACGGCCTGTACAAGGACTTTAGCGATAAGGACTCGCTTATCTCCAACCTGACACTCGACGAGGTCAACGAGATGCTCTACGGCGGCGAGGTCGATAAGGGCATGATTCCCAAGCTGCGCGCTGCCGTCGATGCCCTTACCGCTGGCGTGTTCCGCGCCCATATCATCAACGGCACCACGCCACATTCACTGTTGCTGGAGCTACTGACCGATGCCGGCGTCGGTACCGTGATCCATTCCACCGAGACGGCCTACGAGTTCGATACGCACCCGCACCCGCTTTCGACTTTTGCGGCGCGCCTGGCCGAGAACCTCGACGAGGTCGAGAAGCTCCAGACCGTTTAGCCAGTCCGCGGTTATCGCATTTCTTCACCCATAGCTCGCGCCGTCCGGCGCTCAACGAAAGGCATCCCATGTCACTTGCAGCTCAGCAATCGCTCGAATCCCATTACGTTATGCATACCTTTGGCCGCTCTCCGGTCGAGTTTGTCGAGGGTCACGGTATGAAGCTCACTGGCGACGATGGCCGTGAGTACCTCGACTTTCTTGCTGGTATTGGCGTGTGCAGCCTAGGTCACGGTAACCCTGCTGTGCTCTCGGCGCTCGAGGTGCAGACCAAAAAGCTCATGCATGTCTCCAATTACTTCTACATTGAGCAGCGCGGCCAGGTCGCGGCGCTGCTGTCCAAGCTCGCTAACGACGACGTGGATGGTGCGCGCGTGCTTGCCGACGCCATTGCCGCTGGTGATGAGACCACAGCCGCCGCGCTCGGTGCCCCGGCTGCGGATGAGCAGGTGTGGGAGACGTTCTTTGCCAACTCCGGCGCCGAGGCTAACGAGGGCTCGATGAAGCTCGCACGCTTGTATGCCAAGCGTGCCGGTAACGGCGGCAACACCATCGTGTGCATGCGCGGCGGCTTCCACGGCCGTACGCTCGAGACCATTGCCGCTACCATGCAGGATTGGCTGCAGGACAGCTTCCGTCCGCTGCCGGGCGGCTTTGTGGCCTGCACGCCCAACGACGTCGACGAGTTGCGTGCGATCTTTAAGCAGTTGGGAAGCGAGATTTGCGCTGTCATGCTCGAGCCGATCCAGGGCGAGAGCGGCGTGCACCCCATGACCGAGGAGTTTATGGCGGCGGCGCGCGACCTGGCGCACGAGGTGGGCGCCGTGCTGATCGCCGACGAGGTCCAGTGCGGAATCTTCCGCTCCGGCAAGCCGTTTGCGTTCCAGACCTATGGCGTGGGTCCCGACATCATGAGTCTTGCCAAGGGCATTGCCGATGGCGTGCCCATGGGCGCCGTGGTGGCAAAAAAGGAGATCGCCGACGTGTTTAAGCCGGGCGACCACGGCTCGACCTTTGGCGGCAGCTGCCTGGCCATTGCGGCGTGCGCCGCGACGCTCTCCGCGCTCGTGCGCGGCGATTATGCCGACCATGCTGCCAAGGTGGGTGCCTATATGGAGCAGGCGCTGGCTAAACTTCCGCATGTGGTAGAGGTGCGTGGCCGTGGCCTGATGCTCGGCTGCGATTTGGATGATGCCGCGGGCGACGCGCATGATATTGTTGCCCGCGCGCTGGCCGCCGGTGCCGTGATTAACGCTACGGGTGCTCATACGCTGCGTTTCTTGCCGCCGCTCGTCTGCGAGGAAGCCGACGTGGACAGTCTGATCGAGATCCTGTCGGGTGTCTTGGTCTAACGCGGCGCAATAACTCAATTTGGACCGGGTTCCGGACTGCGAGCGTGCCCTATGTGGCATGATTCAGCGGTCTGGAGCCCGTTTTGCCTTAGATTTGCTAAGGCAGGGAGACCCGCTGGTCAAAAAACATTAAATATGAGTACTGCTACCGATTTGGTAGCAGCAATTTTGGACTAATAAGGCCAGATAGCAAGTCGAAATGGCGATGAATGCACGATTGTGATCTAACTGTTAGTCCTTATAATGGACATATGTTGCGTAACTTACGCAAACGCTATCTTTTTATATGTTGCAAGCAAAGTAGCAGTACTCATTTTTGCCATTATTTGGCCACGGCCTTTGTGACAGACGTGCTGGCGGGTTCGAATCCCATGAAATGGGCCCAAACAAAAACGGTCCCCTTTCGAGGACCGTTTCCAACTCAATGGTGGGCGATGAGGGGTGTCGCGTGCGGCTGACGCCGCCCGCTTTCGCTTCGGGCCTGCGGCCCTCGCGTGCTGCGCTGGAAAACGTTTCGCGTTTCCTCAGCTTCGCACCCTGTCGGGTTCGAATCCCATGCGCTGGGCCCAAACAAAAACGGTCCCCTTGCGAGGACCGTTTCCAATTCAATGGTGGGCGATGAGGGATTCGAACCCCCAGCCTTGTGCGTGTAAAGCACCTGCGCTAACCGTTGCGCCAATCGCCCGTGCGGAGAGAGTATAGCAAAACAATCGCCCCATTCACCTCATATCCATTAAAGGTAACTCGCGCGTGTCGCAGCGGAGCTGATTCAGTTGAGATTGCCTGAACATTCCGCCCCTCTTTACGCCCTCGGGTATACTCAAAAGCTACTGATTCGATTTGATGCCCAGCAACAGCAGAGGGGATAGTATATGTGCGGTTTTGTCGGTTTTGTCGGTGGGACGGATAACCAATCCGAGGTGCTCACCAAGATGATGGACCGCATCGTCCATCGCGGTCCCGACATGGGCGGTCAGTTTATCGACGGCCGCGTTGCCCTGGGCTTCCGCCGCCTGTCGATCCTCGACCTGACCGAGGCCGGCGCTCAGCCCATGGCCAATGAGGACGGCAGCGTCGTCATTGTCTTCAACGGTGAGATCTACAACTTCCAAGAACTCCGTTCCGAGCTCGAAGCCAAGGGCTACAAGTTCCATTGCGGCGCCGACACCGAGAGCCTCCTGCACGGCTACGAGGAGTGGGGCGAGGCTGTCCTCGATCGCCTGCGCGGTATGTACGCCTTCGTCATCTGGGACAAAAAGAAGAACAAGCTTTTTGGCGCCCGTGACATCTTTGGCATCAAGCCGCTTTACTACTATCCCATGGCCGATGCGGGCGACGGCGCTTCGGGCGTGCTCTTTGGTTCCGAGATCAAGAGCTTCCTGGACTACCCGCACTTCCACAAGGCGGTCAACAAAAAGGCCCTGCGTCCGTACATGACGCTGCAGTATTCGGCAACCGAGGAGACCTTCTTCGAGGGTGTCTACAAGCTGCCGCCGGCGCACTACTTTACCGTCGATATCCCGACCGGCAAGATGAACATCGAGCGCTACTGGGATTGCGATTACTCTGCCGTCGAGAAGCCGTTCGAGGAGTACGTCGACGAGCTGGACGAGGTCGTGCACGAGAGCGTCGAGGCCCATCGCATCGCCGACGTCAAGGTCGCGTCGTTCCTCTCCGGTGGCGTCGACTCTAGCTACATCGCCGCTTGCCTCATGCCCGACAAGACCTTCTCGGTGGGCTTTGACTACAAGAACTTCAACGAGACCAACTACGCCAAGGAGCTTTCCGATAAGCTCGGCGTCGAAAACGTTCGCAAGATGATTACCGCCGACGAGTTCTTCGGTGCGCTCGAGGACATCCAGTATCACATGGACGAGCCGCAGTCCAACCTGTCTTCCGTGCCGCTGTGGTTCTTGGCCGAGATGGCCCGCAAGGACGTTACCGTCGTGCTTTCGGGCGAAGGCGCCGACGAACTCTTTGGCGGCTACGCCTACTACGAGGATACGGTTCCGGTGCGCAAGTACAAAAAGATGGTGCCGCTGCCCATCCGTCGCGCGCTCGGTAACCTGGCGCTGCATATGCCGTACTTCAAGGGACATAACTTCCTGGTCAAGGGTGCCGAGATCCCCGAGAAGTCGTTCCTGGGACAGGCTCTGGTATGGCCGGAGCGCGAGGTCGACGGCGTGCTCAAGCCCGAGTACAACACCGGCGATGGCGCCTTCGAGCTTGCCGCTCCCATCTATGCGCGCGTGAAGGGTCAGCCCGAGCTGGTCAAGAAGCAGTACCTGGACATGAACATGTGGCTCCCGGGCGACATTCTGCTCAAGGCCGACAAGATGTGCATGGCACACTCACTGGAGCTGCGCGTGCCCTTCCTGGACCGCAAGGTCATGGAGTTCGCCGAGCACATTCCCGACCGCTACCGCATCAACGAGAACGGCAACAAACAGGTACTCCGCCACGCTGCCAACAAGTCGCTGCCCGATGAGTGGGCCACCCGTCCCAAGGTGGGCTTCCCGGTGCCGATTGTCTACTGGCTGCGCGAGCAAAAGTGGTACGACTATGTCAAGGAGTACTTCACCGCGCCGTGGGCAAGCGAGTTCTTCAATACCGACGAGCTCATGCACCTGCTCGATCTGCACTTTGCGGGCAAGGGCGATTTCCAGCGCAAGATCTATACGCCGCTCGTGTTCCTAGTGTGGTACAAGCGCTTCTTTATCGACGAGGGCCAGCCTTCTGTTCAGGCTGCCTAGTCTCGGCTTACGAATGCCTGCGCGTAACGGCTCCTCCGGGAGCCGTTTTTGCGCGAGCACGTTTCAGTTACTATGAAAACCGTCCCTGCCAAATGGCTGAGAAAGGTGAAAGATGCACCATTCGGATTCCGCGACCGTGACCACGGTCGATACGCTTGCCAAGCTTCTCGGTGTGTGCGGCGAGCTGCGCGCATCGGAGCAGGTTGACGAGCGTGCCGTGACCGGCTGCTCGTTTGATTCGCGCGCGGTCTCGGCAGGTGACGTATTCTTTTGCAAAGGTGCTGCCTTTAAGCCCGCGTTTTTGAGCATGGCGCTCGATGCGGGCGCCGTCGCATTTGTGTGCGAGGAGTCGCTGGTCGAGTCTCTGGAGCCGCTGGCGCAGGAGAGCGGTGCTGCGATGCTGGTTGTTGATAGTGTTCGCACGGCCATGGCCCTGTTGCCGCCGGAGGTCTACGACCGTCCTGACCACGACGTCAAGATCGTGGGCATCACCGGCACCAAGGG
>CABUBH010000001.1 GCA_902489775.1 uncultured Collinsella sp. | reverse complement strand
GAAAGGTGTTGAAAAATGGGGCGGTTCCCCATATTATTGATGACGTCGACAGGCGGGGTGGTTCCCCGCGTACGTGCCATCTGAGTAACCGAGGGGAGGGCGCACATGGGAATGACGGGTGCATACGAGCGCAATCTCGATGCAAAAGGTCGTCTGTCCCTGCCTGCACCCCTTCGCGAGGAGCTTGGAGAGCACGTTCGCGTGTTCAAAGCCCTGGATGTCGATGCTCTGTACGTGTTCTCTGCCGAGGCCTTCGATAAGTGGGTCGAAGGACTCTTCGCGGGTCGTGAGGGCCACGAGGGTTTTAACCCGCGTGACATCAACGACCAGAAGCTCATGAGGGCGATCAACAAGCGCACCACGTCGATGGATGTGGACAGCGCCGGTCGTATCGGTCTTTCTGAGTCTCTCCGCAAGCAGGCGAACCTCGACCGCGAGGTCACGGTTGTGGGCAACTACGACCACCTTGAGGTTTGGGACCGCGCTACGGCCGATGAGGACGATGATGACGAGGCCCTGCTGGACCTCTTCTTCTCGTAAGGGCAAGGCACGAGTAACGGATGGAGCGTGGGATCTTGACACAAGAATATCGGCATGAACCTGTCATGCTCGGCGAAGTGCTTGAGTCGCTGCAGCTAAAGAGCGGCTCCGTCGTCTGCGACTGCACCCTTGGTGGTGCCGGCCATTCGGTAAAGATGGCCGCGCAGGTGGGGGAGACCGGCCTTTTGCTCGGCGTCGATCAGGACGACATGGCCCTCGAGGCCGCTGGCGCCCGTCTGGACCGCGAGGTTCCCGGCGTGCCGCACCGGCTGTTGAAGGGCAACTTCGGCGACTTGGACGAGCTGCTTTGCTCGGCCGAGGTGCCCGGGGTCGATGGCTTCCTGTTCGACTTGGGCGTTTCGTCGCCGCAACTCGATATCCCTGGCAGGGGCTTTTCGTACAACGAGGACGCCCCATTGGACATGCGGATGGATCCGGGTAACAACACCTTAAACGCAGCTGAGGTCATCAACACCTATAACGAACACGACCTCGCCCGGATTCTACGCGTCTACGGCGAAGAGAAGTTCGCCTCGCAGATCGCGCGCGAGATCGTGCGCCGCCGCGAGCATGAACCGATCGAAACCACCGGCCAATTTGTCGAGATCATCAAGGCGGGTATCCCGGCTGCCGCTCGTCGGCATGGCGGACACCCGGCCAAGAAAAGTTTCCAGGCCATTCGCATCGAGGTCAATCACGAGCTCGATGTGCTCGAACGAGGGCTTGATGCCGCCACCAGGTGGCTCAACCCGGGCGGACGTATCTGCGTCATCTCGTATCACTCGCTCGAGGACCGTATCGTAAAGAACCACTTTAAGGAGATGAGCCAGGGGTGCACGTGTCCGCCGGAGATTCCGGTGTGCGTGTGCGGCAACGTGCCGATACTCAAGGTCATCACCCGCAAACCCTTGGTTGCCCAGCCTGATGAGGTTGAGCGCAACCCTCGGGCGAGATCAGCCAAAATCCGCGTGGCGCAGCGTCTGTAGGCGCGACCGCGCGATATTGGACCTCCCGCTCGCACCATAAACGAAGCTTAAACACACTACCAACGTACTCGGGATGGGAGGCGGCATATCATGGGCTACAACACTTCAAGCGCAGCACTCGCCTATGATATGAACGCCATGCCCGCCTATCGTGAGACGCCGCAGGCCCCCGTTGCTCCCCGTGAGCAGCGCACGCCGCGCTTTGATGTCTACACGGGCGCGGGCCGTCAGGCAAACCAGGCGGTAAGCCCGGTTTTCATGAGCGTTCTTAAAACGTTTTGCATCATTGCGGCTATCTTCATGACGATCGGCGTCGCCCGCGTGGCGCTCGCCGGCGTTACGGCCCAGGTGCTCAACAGCAACGCCGAGCTTACCAACACGCTCGAAAAGGCGACCGATGAGAGCTCCGACCTGGAGGTCATGCATTCGGTCTATGGCGCCGACACGCGCATTCGCGACCTTGCGGGCGCTTATGGCATGGTGGAGCCCAGCGAGAGCGTTACACTTGACTTTTCGCAGGATGCAGCCGCGGGCGCCAACGCGACCGCGACCGCTCAGTAGCAAGACGGTAGCTGAGTATGACAAATGACTATCGCCGCGGTTCCGATGGGGGCCGCGGTTCTGGACGTCCCTCGTCGCGGGGACGTTCTGGTTATCAAGGAACGGGTCGGCAATCTTACAACGCCGGGCAGTCCCGTGGCAACGACCCGGCGTCGCGACTTCGCGGCTCGGGCGGCCCTCAAGTGCATAACACCAGGTCGCGCAAGAGTTCGTCGACCGAATGGCTCACAGGCGCGCCTCTGCCTCGCCGCAAAGCCGTCATGGGATTCATTGGGCTTGGCTTGGGCTTGGGCGTCTTTCGCCTTGCCGACTATCAAATTGTCGAAGCCGATAAACTGCGCGAGCGTGCCGATGCGCGCCGCCTGCTTGCGCAGACCCTCTATGCCAAACGTGGCACCGTCTACGACCGCAACGGCAACGTGCTGGCGTCGTCGGTCGAATGTCGCAACATCGCCGTGAACCCGCAGCTTGTCGAGGATGTCGACAAGACGGTGTCGGCGCTGGTCAAGGCAACTGGAATCGATAAAAAGACCTGCCGCAAGCTCGTCGAGTCCGATGGCACCTGGGTGTATATCAAGCGCCAGGTGGACGAAGACGATGCTGCGGCGCTGGAGAAGAAGAATCTGCCCGGCGTGCTTTTTGAGCAGGCCATGAAGCGCGTATATCCATACGGCAATCTGGCATCGCAGGTGCTGGGTGTAGTGAATGTGGACAACGACGGCTTGACGGGTCTCGAAAAGCAATACAACAAGCTTCTGACCGGCACGAACGGTTCTCTCGTACGCGAGCGCGCGAGGGACGGCAGCTATATCGCGGGCGGTGCCTATAAAAAGGTGGCCGCGGTCGACGGCGTTGATATCGTGACGACGCTCGACGTCAATATCCAGCGTGCGGCTGAGGATGCTCTGACAGAGGCTGTCGAGAAGACAAAGGCCAAGAACGGCTCGGCTTTGGTCACCGACCCCACGACCGGTGAAATTCTCGCAGCCTGCTCGTACCCGACCTACGACCAGACCGATCTGGAGAACGCCAAGACCGAGGATATGAACCTGCGCCTGGTCACTGACGCCTACGAGCCCGGCTCGGTCTTTAAGACGCTCGTGGCGGGCGCCGGCTTCGACTTGGGCGTCGTGCGATCGAGTACGTCGTTTGAGGTGCCGGCGAGCATCAAGGTGGGCGACGATACCGTTACCGATGCCGATAAGCGCGACTATGGCATGACCATGGATGTGCGCGAGATGATGCGCCGTTCGTCCAATGTGGGCTTTGTCCTGGTGGGGCGCAAGATCGGTGCCGACGACTTTGCCGCCTATGTGGACAAGTGGGGCATCGGTCACAGCTCCGGTGTCGATTTTCCGGGCGAGAGCCTGGGCATCGTCAAGGAGCGTGACCAGTATGACGGCGCCACGCTGGGATCGATGAGCTTTGGACAGGCGCTGTCCGTCTCGCCGATTGAGATCGCACGTGCCGTGGGCGGCATCGCCAACGGCGGCGTGATGATGACCCCGCACTTCTATAAGTCCAGCAAAGGCGACGAGAAGGACTGGGGCGAAGGCGAACGCGCGATTTCTGAGGACGCCGCATCCCAGGTGACATCGTGCATGCAGACGGTCGTGTCCGAGGGAACGGGCGTTGGCGGCGCGGTTGACGGCTATGACGTGGCGGGTAAGACCGGTACGGCCGAACGTGCCGACGAGAACGGCGGCTACCTCAAGGAGAACTACATGTCGTCCTTTATGGGCTTTGCACCGGCACAATCGCCCAAGGTGCTGTGCTATATCACGCTCGACGGAACGCCGAGCGGCTCAGATGCCGCTGCGGTGCCGTTCCAGTCCATTATGGCCAACGCGCTCGACGTGCTGGGTATCCCGCACACGAAGTAGGGGGTTACAATCTTTGGGGCGTGGTTTGTTGTCCCATATGAGGGGTGTTCACATGCCCTGCACCACGCATGCGCGGCGCTGGGATACAATACGCCGATAGCATTATTAGGTTTACAGGGGAGCTGCAATGATAGAGATCGCCGTCAACAACCTCGCGGCCGCAACAGGGGCCCGAACCGTGACGGGAGAAGCCGATCGGGTATGCCGCGGGTGCGTTATCGACTCGCGCCAGGTCGAGGAAGGGACGATTTTCGTCGCCTTTCCCGGTGAAAACGTCGACGGCAATGATTTTGCTTCCCGTGCCGTCCAGTCGGGTGCCGGCGCCGTCGTAATGACGCGTGAGCCCGAGGCTGAGCTGGTCTCGCTGGCGCAGGACAAGGGCTGTGCCATCCTGCTGACCGATGATCCCGAGGACTTTCTGCTGCGTTTGGCGCACACGTACCGTCTGGAGCTCGGCTGCCTGGTCGTTGGTATTACCGGTTCCATCGGCAAGACGACGACCAAGGACGTGCTCGCCGCCGTGCTCGCCAAGCGCTATCGTGTCTGGGCCACCAAGGGCAATTTCAATAACCTGATCGGCATGCCGCTCACGGTGCTTTCCGCTCCGGCCGATACCGAGGTCCTGGTGCTCGAGATGGGCATGAACCATTTCCACGAGATCGAGCGCCTGTCCCAGTCCGCCAATCCCAACCTTGCCGTCGTGAGCAAGATTGGTACCTCTCATATCGGCATTTTGGGTAGCCGCGAGAACATCGCCCGCGCTAAGGCCGAGATTGTCCAGGGTATGTGCGCCGCTGGCGACTTCTTGCCGCTGCTGGTTTTGGGCGGCGAGGACGACTTTACGCCGTTCATTCGCGATACGTTCGCCCAGCCTGCTGGTATCGACGTGATGCTGGCCGGCGTCTCGGACGATGATGAGGTTCGTGCCCGCGACATTCGTGTTGATGACGAGGGCCGTCCGGTCTTTACGCTCGATTTTGGCCAGGGTGAGACGATCGATACCATGCTTGCCATCCCCGGCGTGCAGTCCGTTCCTAATGCCGTTAAGGCCGCCGCGGTTGCCTATCGCCTGGGCGTGACGCCCGAGCAGATCGATGCTGCCTTTAGAGGCCTCACGATCACCGGTCACCGCCAGGAGATCAAGCGCGCCAAGAGCGGTGCCCGCGTCATCGACGATTCCTATAACGCCAGTGCCGAATCCATGGCTGCTGGCCTCGATCTGCTGTGCTCGCTTTCGTGCACGGGGTCTCGTATGGCGATCCTGGGCGAGATGGGCGAGATGGGCGATGAGGCTCCTCGCATGCATGAGCTCGTGGGCGCCTATGCCGCCGCCAAGAAGCTCGACATGCTGGCGTGCGTGGGTGGTGAGCTGGCCCAGCTTATGGCCGATGCCGCGCGCATGATGGGCATGGACGAGGACCGCATCCAGGTGTTCTCCGATTATCAGCAGGTGCTCGACCGCATGGGCGGCGCGCTTGAAAAACATGATGTTGTACTGGTCAAGGGTTCCCGCTTTGTTGAGCTCGACCGCTTTGTGGAAGGTGTGTGCTAGCCCATGTTCGGCAATCCCTCGTATCCAACGTATCAGGCTTTTTTGGGGCTTGGCATCGCCGCTGCCATTGCGCTGCTGCTCATGCCGTGGTGGATCAAGCTGCTCAAGGTCGAGGGTATCGGCCAGCAGGTTCGTGCCGACGGCCCCAAGCGTCATTTGGTTAAGCAGGGAACGCCCACCATGGGTGGTGTTGTCATTCTCGTCGCGATCTCGCTGACCTGCCTGCTGATGGGCAAGCTCACCACCGAGCTCGTGCTCGTGCTGCTCGCCACGCTGGCGACCGGCGTGCTGGGCCTGATCGACGACCTGACTTCCGTTACGCATGGGCGCTCGCTCGGTCTGACGCCTCATGCCAAGATGATCGGCCTAACCATTATCTGTGTCACCTTTACGGTACTTGCCGTCAACTGGTGCGGCGTCGCCCCCGAGATTCGTTTTCCCGGCGGCCTGACGATTGACCTCGGTGTTCTTTCGACCACCATCTGCGGCCTTTCGTTCCCGTGGCTCTACATTGTCTTTTGCTGGCTGATGATCGCCGGTCTTTCTAATGCCGTGAACCTGACCGATGGCCTTGACGGTCTTGCTGGTGGCACCTCCATGATTGCCATGCTCGCCATGGCTGCCATGGCGTTTTTGCACGGAGACGTGAACCTGTCCATCTTCTGCACCGCATGTGCCGGTGCCTGCTTGGGCTTTCTGTGGTTCAACTGCTATCCGGCGAGCATCTTTATGGGCGATACCGGCTCGCTTGCCCTGGGCGCCGCGTTTGCCTGCACGTCCATCATGACCAACACCGAAGTCGTTTCCCTCATCATCGGCGGCCTGTTTATCGTTGAGACCCTGTCGGTCATGATTCAGGTTGTCTATTTCCACTTTACGCACAAGCGCGTCTTCCTTATGGCGCCCATCCATCATCATTTCGAAAAGAAGGGCTGGGCCGAGACCAAGGTCGTCATCCGTTTTTGGATTATCGCTGCGGCCTTTGGTGCCGTTGGCCTTGCTCTGTTCTTCCAGTTGGGATAGTGGTCTTTCATGCCTCTTGCTGATGTCTTTAGCCTGCTCGTTTTGGGTCAGGGCAAATCCGGTCTCGATGTCGCCCGCTGGGCGCTGGCGCATCCCGAGCGCGTGAGCGCCGTTACCGTGTATGGCGGCGGCACCTCTGAGCCCAATGACGCCACGCGTGCGCTCGAGGCTGCTGGTGCGGCGTTTGTCTATGGGACCGAACAGGTCGAGGGCGTCTATGACGTATGCGTGACGTGCCCGGGCATCTCGGAGTTCTCGGGCTTCTTTAAGGCCGGGCGCGAGCATGCCGCCCAGATTATGGGTGAGCCCGAGTTTGCCTATCGCCTGTCACCCGATAACTGGATTGCCATCACGGGCACCAACGGCAAGACGACCACCACGTCGCTGACTGATTATCTGCTCAAGGCTGCCGGCGAGGCCAGTGTAGCTGTCGGCAACATCGGCGAGCCGCCGGTCAACGAGATTGACGGCCGAGCCCATAACGAGTGGTTTGTGGCCGAGCTCTCGAGCTATCAGATTGCTACGACCACCGAGCTCCACCCCCGCGTGGCGGTGCTGCTCAACATCACTCCCGACCACTTGGGCTGGCATAAGAGCCATAAGAACTACGCGCTTGCCAAGATTAAACTGTTTGCCAATATGGTCGATGACGATCTGGTGGTTGTCGACGTCGAAGACGCCGGCATTCACGAGTTCGATGAGTACATCTACACGCCGGGTCGTCGCATCTGCAAGGTTGCCTTTGACGAGCCTGAGGGCGAGGATGCCGCCTTTGTGCGCGATGGCAAGATGATCGTGCGCCTGAAGGGCGTCGAGACCCCGCTCATCGCTACATCCGAGCTCAAGATCTCGGGCCATCACAATGTTATCAATGCTCTGTGCGCTGCCACGGCTGCCCTGGCAGTCGGTGCCGATGTCGATGGCGTCTGCCGCGGTCTGGCCTCGTTCCAGCCGCTCGAGCACCGCGTGGAGCCGTGTGGCGAGATTGACGGCGTGCGCTACGTCAACGATTCCAAGGCGACCAACACCGATGCGGTCGAGAAGGCACTGACGGCATTTCCCGATGACGACGTGATCTTGCTGCTCGGCGGCCACGATAAGGGCACGCCGCTCACGGACTTCGCACGCGTTGTTATGGATAACGTACGCTCGGTCGTCTGCTTTGGCGATGCGCGCGAGCGCTTCACCGCCGCTATGGACGAGGCCGATGTCGATGGCGATGTGGATATCGCCCAGGCGGATGACCTGCGCGATGCCGTGGACGTCGCCCGTTCGCTGTCGAGCCGTGGTGACGTGATCTTACTTTCTCCTGCCTGTTCTTCGTTCGATGAGTTCTCGGGCTATGAGGAGCGCGGCCGCGTGTTTAAGGACTATGTGGCCCAGCTTGCCGCTGCGGCGAAATCGCAAATGGAATAGGGGTTGCCGGTGAGAGAGGAGAGCCCCCGACAAGGTATGAGGAGGCCCGACTCGGACCGTGCTTCCTCGCGGCGCAGCACACCGCGTTCCGGTCGCGGCGGGCAGACGTTTAGCGAACGCTATATTGCCGGCGTTCCCGCCCGCATCATGCGCCCCCGTCTGATATTTATGGCCTGCCTGTTTACTTTGGTGTGCTTTGGTCTGCTGATGGTGTACTCGGCGTCTTCGGTCGAGGCGCTGCACGAGAATGGCTCGGCGACGTTTTTCCTGGGTCGACAGGCCGCGTTTGCCGTGGTTGGTGTTCTGGCGCTGATTGCCATCGTGCGCGTTTTGCCGGACAGCTGGTTTGGGGAGGATGTGCTTAGGATCTTCCTTATCGGCATGATAGGGCTACTGTTTCTGGTGTTCTTGGTGGGCAGCGGCAGCCGTGGCGCCACGCGCTGGCTCAACATCGCCGGTATTCAGTTCCAGCCTTCCGAGTTTTTAAAGCCATTTGCCATTGCGTATTCGGCCATCATGCTTGATCGCTTCTTTTCGCCCGGTGGCAACATCAACGAATTCCTTCGCAAGATGGGCATCTACCTGGGTATTTCGCTCTTTCTGATCTTTATCCAGCCCGATTTCGGTACTGTCCTGATCATCCTGTTGACCCTCATGTGCATGGCGTTGTTTGCGGGTCTCGACCCCAGATTTATCATCGGCGTGCTAATCTTCGGCATTCTCGTGATCGTGATTGCACTTGTCGCAGAGCCGTACCGTATGGTGCGTATTCAGGTTGCCTTGAACCCTTGGGCTGACGAGTATGGTGACGGCTATCAGGCCACGCTTGCCATCATGGCCTTTGCCTCGGGCGGTCTGTTCGGCCGTGGCATCGGCAACTCAACCATGAAGTACTCGTATCTGCCCGAGGCGCACAATGACTACATCCTGGCCATCATTGGCGAGGAAGTCGGCTTTGTCGGAACCGTGCTGTTCTTCTTGGTGTTTGCGATGCTGATCTACTCGGCGTTTCGCATTGCCGAGCAGGCGACCGATCGTCGGGGCGCGCTTATGGCGTCTGGCTCCGCGGTCATTCTCGCGGTGCAGTTCTTGATTAACGCGCTGGGCATCCTCAACGTGTTTCCCATGACGGGTAAACCGTTGCCGTTTATTAGCTACGGCGGTTCGTCGATTATTGTGTCGCTCATGCTTGCCGGGTTGATCCTGCGCGTTTCGTACGAGAGCGCCCGCCGCGATGAGTATGACCGCCGCCGTGAGAGCTTTGCCGTTATGGACGAGAGCACCGCCGGCGTAGCCCATGTGCGCGGTGAACGACCTTCGCGTAGCGGCTTTACCGTTCTGGATGGTTCTGCATCCGAGCCGGCAGCTCGTCCACGTCCGCGGACGGCTCCGCAAGGTCGTCCTCAGCGCCCCAGCCCTCGCAACGCGGGCGGCGGATATAATCGAATCGATTTGAACTCGGACCCGTCGGCGCGTCTGCGCACCGACGACCAGGGACCGCGTGTACGAAGGGACTACCATGACCGATAAAATGACCGTTGCTATTGCAGCCGGCGGCACGGCAGGACACATTAACCCCGCGCTCGCCCTGGCCGAAGAGCTGCGTGACCGTGGCCACCACGTTGTGTTCGTGGGCCAGTCGCGCAAGCTCGAGGGTCGTCTGGTCCCCGAGTCTGGGTTTGATTTTGTGCCCATTACGGTCACGGGCTTCGACCGCTCCCGTCCCTGGACGGCGCTGACCTCGCTGTGGCGTGTCAACAAGGCCAAGCGTGCGCTCGCCAGTCATTTCTCAAAGGTCGGCAAGCCCGATGCTGCCATCGGTTTTGGTGCCTATGTCGAGGTTCCGCTGCTGGGGTGGTGCAAGGGCGCAGGCGTTCCGTATCTGCTACATGAGCAGAACTCTGTTCCGGGCCTGGCCAACAAGATGATGAATTCCCACGCCGCCCGCGTGTGCATCTCGGTGCCGGCAGCGCGCGCGGTCTTTGAGCGCGAAGGTGACCCTGACCACGTGCTCATGACCGGCAACCCCGTACGTCGCTCGGTGATCGAGGGCGATCGCGCTCGCGGCCGCAAGGCACTTGGCGTTCCCGAGGACGCTACGCTGCTGCTCGTCTTTGGCGGTTCACTCGGCGCCCAGCACCTCAACGAGCGCGCGGTTTCGCTCAAAAATGAGCTGCTTTCGCGCAAGAACCTCTATGTGTTGCATTCGACGGGTGCCGACGGCTTTGAGGAGACCGAGCACGCTTTGGCGCTGACGCCCGAGGAGGCGAAGCGTTATCGCGTCCAGCCTTACATCGACAACATGGGCGATATGCTGGCTGCTGCCGATTTGGTGCTCTCGCGTTCGGGCGCATCGAGCGTGGCCGAGATCGCTGCGCTCGCCGTGCCCTCGGTGCTCGTGCCGTATCCGCATGCGACGGCCGACCATCAAACCACCAATGCCCGTTATCTGGTCGACGCCGGGGCCGGCGTGCTCTGCGCCGATGCCGATATCGACGGTTCTGCCTTTGCCGATGAGCTGCTGCACCTGGTCGATGACGCGGCGACGCGCGACGCCATGCGTCAGGCGGCGCGTGGTCTGGCTCAGGAAAGGGCCGCCGCTCTTCTGGCCGATGCGGTAGAGGGTTTGCGTTAGTTAGACGGGATATCGTCGGTCGCCCTCGCGCTGATGCGGTAGGTGCGGTACAGTTAACGGGTTACAGGCAGTGTTTACGCAAGGAGTACACGAGCACATGGCTGATTCCCAGACTGCAACCTCCGCGCCCGAGTTTAAGAGCGCCCACTTTATCGGTATCGGCGGCGCCGGCATGAGCGGCATCGCCCTCGTTCTGCACGAGCGCGGTTATGCCGTTACCGGCTCCGATCTTAAGACGTCACGTTATATCCGCCAGCTTACCCGCGCTGGTGTGAAGGTGCACGTGGGCCATGAGGCAGCCACGATCGACGAGGTCAAGCCCGACGTGGTTGTTGTCTCCACCGCTATTCCGGAGTCCAACCCTGAGCTCGTGCGCGCTCGCGAGCTGGGCATTCCCGTGTGGCCCCGTGCCAAGATGCTCTCTGCTTTGGGCCATGGCTACACTACCGTCGCCGTTGCCGGCACGCATGGCAAGACCACCACGTCTTCGATGTGCGCCACCATGCTCGACCGCATGGGTCTGGATCCGAGCTTCTTGATCGGCGGCATCGTCGAGGGCTATGACACGAACGGCAAGAACGGCTCGGGTGACTACTTTGTCGCCGAGGCCGACGAGTCCGACAGCTCCTTCCTGTTCCTGAACCCCAACGTGGTCATTGTGACCAACGTCGAGGCCGACCACCTCGATCACTACTCGGGTATCGAGGAGATCGAGGCAACTTTCGCCAAATTCATGAGCCTGGTGGGCGAGGACGGCACCGTCATCGTCTGCGGCGAGGACCCGCATCTGGTCGAGCTCGCCAAGTCGACGGGCCGTCACGTGCTTTCCTACGGCTTTGCCGAGAGCAACGACATCGTCTGCGTGCACCCGGATGTCAAGGGCATCCAGAGTGACTTTATCGTTCGCTTTGAGGACGGCACTGAGCACGCTGTGGAGATCAAGAGCAATCCCGGTCGCCACAACATGCTCAACGCCACGGCCGTGCTCACCGTCGCCCATGTCTTGGGCCTTGACATCGACGCCGCCGCCAAGGCGCTGTCGAGCTTTGAGGGCGTTCGCCGTCGCTTTACCCACGTGGGCGATATCGATGGCATCACCGTGGTCGACGACTACGGCCATCATCCCACCGAGATCAAGGCGACGCTTGCCGCCGCCTCGTCGCTGGGTTATAAGCACGTCGACGTCGTGTTCCAGCCGCACCGCTATTCGCGCCTGCAGGCCCTGTGCGACGATTTCGCCGATGCCTTTGCCAATGCCGACAAACTGCTGCTGATCGACGTGTTCTCTGCCGGCGAGATGCCTATCCCCGGCGTTACCTCCAAGATGCTCGCCGATACCGTTCGTGCCAAGCATCCCGGCAAGGAAGTCGTGTACTGCTCCAGCCGTCTTGAGCTCAATCAGGAGCTCGAGCAGATGGTGGGCGAGGGCGACCTGCTGCTCACCATGGGTGCCGGCGACGTTACGACCGTCGGTCCCGAGTTCATTGAGTATCTGACTGCCAAGAAAGACGCTTAAGTCTAATGGGTCTGTTTAACGCCGTCATGGCGCTCTCGGGCATGATCGACACGGATGTGATCGAGGACGAGCGCCTTGCGCGTCATACGAGCTATCGTATCGGCGGCAAGGCCGACCTCTTTGTGACGTGCCATAGCTATCATGCCCTCCGCCGCGCCGTGGCGGTGCTCGATCGCGAGCAGGTGCCGTGGGTCATCATCGGCAAGGGCTCCAATCTGCTGGTTGCCGATGGCGGTTATCGCGGTGCCGTCATTTCGCTCGGACGTGAGTTCCAGCGCACGGTTGTTGCCGATGACGGTTGTACGCTGACGGTCGGTGCGGGCGTGATGTTTGCGCGCCTGGTCAACGATGCCCTGTCGCGTAGCCTCTCGGGCCTTGAGTTTGCCGTTGGCATTCCTGGTTCGGTCGGCGGTGCGATATCTATGAATGCCGGCACGCGGACCGAGTGGATTGGCTCGCTGGTTGAGGATGTCGTAACGTTTGACCCGGCATCCGGTATCAAGCATTATGCGGGGTCCGAGATCTCTTGGGGCTACCGCGAATGTAGCCTTCCCCGCAATGAGATCATCCTCGAGTGCGTGCTCAAGCTTAAACCGGCGCCCAAGGCCGACATTCGCGAGCGCATGGAGCGGTACCTGACGAGGCGCAAGCGTACGCAGCCCATGGGTCGCGCATCCTGCGGGTCTGTTTTTCGCAACCCGCCCGATGCGAGTGTGGGCAAGCTTATCGAGGATTGTGGATTAAAGGGTTTTTCGATTGGCGGCGCGGAAGTTTCGCCCGTTCACGCTAATTTTATCGTTAATAACGGAACTGCCTCGGCCGATGACGTTGCCGCGGTTATCAGACATGTGCACGGAAAGGTGAGGGAGGCGTATGGCATCGAGCTCAGACCGGAAGTTAAATTCCTCGGCTTCTAGAGCATCGAAACCCACCTTCCGCCGCGCCGGAGGGCGTTCCGGCGCGCCTGCCAAACCTCAACGCAATACCGTCGCGCACTCTAAGTCTGTCGGGCATGCTCGACAGACCAGTCGTCCGGTCGTCGGCTCGCAGCTCGGTAATCGTCCGGCCGCAAAAAAGTCCTCGCGTCCCTCGGTGACGTCAAAGCCTGTTATGGGCGCCAAGCCTGCCCGTCCCATGGCAGCTCCCAAGCCCTCGACGGGAACTAAAGCGGCGCGTCCAGGTCTCACGCTGGGCGCATCGAAACCGCGCTCGCTGACATCGGTGCCGGCTACCGCCAAGAAGCCTTCGAGTAAAAAAGGTTTCAACCCGTTATCTTCACTTGGAGCGATGGCAAATAAAACATCAGACGCCGCTTCTGTCGTTACAGGCAAAGGCAAAATCGTGGGCGGCGTTCTGGCCGTCTTGGCCGTGCTCGTCGTCGTTGCCATCGTGGTGATCAACTCTGGACTGTTTACTGCCACTGATATTCAGATTCAAGGCAGCGAGCATGTGACGAAGCACGATGCTATCCAGCTGATCGACTTGCCCGAGGGAACGTCGCTTTTTAACGTCGATCCCGACCAGATTACCGAGGATCTCAAGCAGAACCCGTGGGTTTCGGGCGTGGATGTCCAGCGCCAGTTTCCCCATACGCTTATCATCACGCCGACGGAGCGTAAAGTTATCGCCATTGCGTATATCAGCTCCGACGACCTTGCCTGGGCTATCGGAGACGATGACACCTGGATCGCCCCGCTGTCGACGTCGGTCGAAGTGGACGACCAGGGCAACGTCATCACGACAGGGCAGGGCTCAAATACCTTGACCGGAATCGATGCCTCGCTGGCGCTCGCCAAGCATTATGGCGCGGTGTTGTTGACTGATGTCTCGGCGGATGTCGCTCCGGTTTCCGGCCAGGCGGTGAACTCCAAAGCCGTTAAGGCCGGCCTGGATTATGTGCGTGGTTTTTCGAGCGAGTTCTTGGGACAAGTCAAGGATATTTCCACGCCTTCGGTCGAAGCCATCTCGGCAAACCTCAATAACGGCATTGAGGTGTCGCTGGGCGATTCGGACGATATCGCCAAGAAGGAACGCGTAGTCACCAAGTTGCTTTCGCAGGTAGAGGGCGTAACGTATATCAATGTGCGCTCTCCGGGCAACTACACATTCAGGAATGCTCCGACCTCGTAGCGCTGGTTGTTACTTTGTTGAGGGGCCATACCACGCCGTTTATCTGGTTTGTTTGGTTTTCACGGTCAATTATTTGACTGATACGTTCATAATGTGCAAACATAATACGGTTTACCTTTGCATTTACTTTCAACCTGAAGGTTAATGTGCGCAGGGGTCGACCCATGCTATGGCTATAACCTTTGTTCGGAGGACCGACATGCACGAGACAGAGATCAACAACTACCTTGCCGTCATTAAGGTGGTCGGCGTCGGCGGCGGCGGTACCAACGCGGTCAATCGAATGATCGAAGAGGGCATCCGCGGCGTCGAGTTTGTTGCCATCAACACCGATGCTCAGGCACTCGCGATCTCTGATGCCGATATCAAGGTGCACATCGGCACCGACCTTACCCGCGGCCTGGGCGCCGGCGCCAACCCCGAGGTTGGCCGCAAGGCTGCCGATGAGTCCCGCGACGACATTGCCGAGGCGCTCGCTGGCGCCGACATGGTGTTCATCACCTGCGGCGAGGGCGGTGGCACCGGTACCGGCGCTGCTCCCATCGTTGCCGATATCGCGATGAACGAGGTCGGTGCGCTGACCGTCGCCGTCGTGACCAAGCCCTTCACCTTCGAGGGCCGCAAGCGCAAGAAGAGCGCCGAGGAGGGCATTAAGACCCTCTCCGATTGCGTCGACACCATGATCGTCATCCCTAACGATAAGCTGCTCGACATCGCCGAGAAGAAGACCACCATGCTCGAGGCCTTCGCGATCGCCGATGGCGTCCTTTCCCAGGGCACCCAGGGCATCACCGACCTCATCACCGTCCCCGGTATCATCAACCTGGACTTCGCCGATGTTAAGACCATCATGAAGCAGGCCGGTACCGCCATGATGGGTATCGGTACCTCTTCTGGGGATACCCGTGCCGTCGACGCTGCCCAGCAGGCCATCTCCAGCCCGCTGCTCGAGAGCTCCATCGATGGTGCCACGCGCGTGCTGCTCTCCATCGCCGGTTCCAAGGACCTGGGCATCCAGGAGATCAGCGACGCCGCCGACGTTGTCGCCAACGCCGTCGACCCCGAGGCCAACATCATCTTCGGTACCGTTGTCGACGAGTCCCTGGGCGATCAGGTGCGTATCACGGTCATCGCTACGGGCTTCTCCGACTCCAACGTCAACCGTCAGGATGAGCTCTTTGCCGCTCAGCAGTCTCAGAGCAAGGCCGCTGCCTCCGCCGAGCCGCAGCGCACCGCTCCGGCCACCAGCCCGGCTCAGGCCGCCCCGACCCGCAACGTCGGTGGCACCGAGCTTCCTAACTTCGGCAACGATCAGTTCGAGCTTCCCGACTTCCTGAAGCGCGGTAGCTTCTAAGTCGTTCTTTGCATTGTTGTGCACAGGGGCGTGTCCGTATGGACGCGCCCTTTTTATTTCGACTTTGTAAACTAGAACCTCCAATCTCTTTACGTTCCCTTTACGATTGCCTCCAGCGCAGCAGGTATCCTTTTAGAGAAGTATGACAGCCGTATAAACGCGGGCTGTAGCGGCGATGCCGCGGTACTTGTGTTATTAGGAGGCTTTAGTATGGCAGCACGTGCGGACAACGTTTCGCGTGTCGACCATGATGGAGTTACGTTGGTGGAAGGCGCGACATCCGATGTTCGCTTTGCCTTCACCGAGCGCGCCGGTGGTGTTTCCGAAGATGCGTACTCCTCACTCAACTTGGGCTCGCATGTTGGCGATGACCCCTTTGCTGTTCAAGAAAATCGTCGTCGCGCGCTCGAGGCTATGGGTGCCGCCGAGTGCGAGCACAACCTGCTCGTTCCCAATCAGGTCCATGGTGACCATATCGTTGCGGTGACCTCGAACGGCGCCGATGACCTTGAGGACGTCCGCGAGCAGATTGCCGAGGGCTGCGATGCCATCGTCTGTACGGCGCATAACGTGCCCGTGCTGCTCTGCTTTGCCGACTGCGTTCCCGTGGTGCTGGTGGCCCCTGGCGGATTTGCCGTGGTGCACTCCGGTTGGAAGGGTACGATTGCACGTATTTCCGCCAAGGCGTGCCAGGCGCTTTGCGATGCTGCCGGCTGCGATGCGAGCGACGTTTCCGCCTATATCGGCCCCCATATCTTGGGTGACGAATATGAAGTATCCCAGGAGCTCATGGATCGCTTTGCCGCCGAGTTCTCTTGCATCGATGCGAGTACCTCTCGCATGCTCGATCTTTCCGCTGCCATTCGCGAGGCGCTGGTAGATGTCGGTGTCGACGCGGATAATATCGTGGATACCCAGCTTTCGACCGTGCGTCAGAACGACCGCTTTTATTCCTACCGTAACGAGGACGGCGCCTGTGGGCGCCATGCTGCGATCGGCGTGATGCTATGAGAAAGATCGTATCGGTCCTGAGCGCCGCTGTGCTTACGCTTACGCTGTGCGCCTGTTCTTCGGGATCTTCTACCTCTTCCATTACCGTGGCCGGCTCCACGACCTGCCTTCCTATCGCCGAGATTGCGGCCGAGGGCTTTAAGGAGGAGACCGGCATCGACGTGCTCGTTTCCGGTTTGGGTTCTTCCGCTGGCATCGAGGCCGTCAGCGCCGGCACGGCCGATATCGCCAGCTCCTCCCGTGGACTCAATGCCGACGAACAGGATCTGGGCCTGACTCCCATCGTCATTGCCCACGACGGTATCGCGGTCATCGTGAACGACGACAACCCCGTCGATAACCTCTCGACCGAGCAGCTCCGCGATATTTACGCCGGCAAGATCACCAACTGGAAAGAAGTCGGCGGAGAGGACCTGAAGATTCAGGTTATCAACCGCGACGAGGCGTCCGGTACGCGCGAGGCCTTCCGCACTATCGTGATGGACGGCGCGCCGTTCGATCGCCGCTCGGCTGTTCTTTCGGGTACGGGCCAGGTACGCGATGTCGTATCCCGCTCACGTGGCGCTATTGGCTACATCTCGCTGGGTTTTGTCGAGAGCCTCAACGCCAAGACCTCGGTTAAGGCCGTTTCAGTCAACCATGTCGAGGCATCCGAGAAGACGGTCGCAAGTGGCGGCTATCCCATCTCGCGTGACCTTTACTTCTTTGTGAAGGGTACGCCTTCGCAGCAGGCGCAGGACTACATTGACTATGTGACATCCGAGAAGATGGACAAGCAGATTCGCGAGGCGGGCTTTATTCCCGTCACCAACGACGGAAAGGGGAGTGAGTAGCGTGGAAGCACAGGAAACCCCCCAGATTGAGCATGAGGCGCAGGTGCCCAAAAAGCGTGAGTTGGCGTTGGTGTCACGCAGCACCTATCTTAAGGAGAAGGCGCTGCAGTGGATCTTCTTTGCCTGCGCGTTCTTGGCGGTCGTCACCGTCATCCTGATCTTTGTCTTTACCACGTACTCGGCGCTGCCGGTCTTTACCGACATCGGTCTGGTGGACTTCTTTAGCTTTACGTGGGCGCCCTCTGAGGGTCACTACGGCATCATGTCGCTGCTGGCGGGCTCTGGCCTGGTGACGGTCGGTGCCCTTGCCATGGGCGTGCCGTTGGGTGTGGGCACAGCCGTGTATCTGGTCGAGATCGCCAGCAAGCGCGTGCGCAGGCTCATTAGCCCCGCTGTCGACCTGCTGGCGGGCATCCCCTCCATCATCTACGGCTTCTTCGGCATGATCATCATCCGCCCGTTTATCGCCCAGCTGACCGGCGGCCTTGGATTTGGCGCACTGACGGCGTGGTTCGTGCTCGCCATCATGATCGTCCCTACCATCACCACGCTCACCATAGATGCCCTCAATTCCATTCCCATGGGCATTCGCGAGGCGTCCTATGCCATGGGTGCCACCAAGTGGCAGACCATCTACAAGGTCGTGCTTCCTGCAGCCAAGCTGGGCATTGTCGATGCGATTGTCTTGGGTATGGGGCGTGCCATCGGTGAGACCATGGCCGTGCTGATGGTCGTGGGCAACGCCCCGGTCATTCCGGATAGCATCTCGAGCCCCATCTCGACGCTCACGAGTCAGATTGCGCTCGACATGAGTTATTCCTCGGGCCTGCACCGCTCGGCTCTGTTCGGCATGGGCGTTGTCCTGTTTATCATCTCCGCTGCACTGGTGGGTATCGTCCGCCTGATTTCCAAGAAGAGGGGGTAGGCTATGTCCGATTCCGTTGACACGACGGTCGATACGACCTCGTCGCGTGAGCGCATCAAGCGTGCCCTTTCCCATGGCAAGAAGGGCCGCATCAACAAGGACCTCTCCAACAAGATCATGCTCGGCGTGTTTCGCGCCGCAGCCTATATCACCACGCTGGTGCTGATCGCCATCATCGCCTACGTGGTCATCAACGGCCTGCCGCATATCTCGCTCGACTTTATCTTCGGCTGGCCGCAGGGCGTCAACGCCGAAGGCGGCATTTGGCCCACGATCGTCTCGACCATCTACGTGACGGCGCTCGCCATGCTCATCTGCACGCCGGTTGCCGTCTTGGCTGCGGTCTATCTGGCCGAATACGCCAAGCAGGGCAAAGTCGTCGGCATCATTCGCTATGCTGCCGATGCCCTGGCCTCGGTGCCCTCCATTGTTATGGGCCTCTTTGGCTACGCCTTGTTTGTCGAGGCTATGGGCCTGGGTCTTTCGATGGTTTCGGCCGCCCTGGCGCTGGCGCTTCTGATGCTGCCTATTGTCATGCGTACCACCGAGGAGGCAATCCGCGCCGTTCCGCGCTATATCCGTTGGGGTGCATATGGCCTGGGCGCCACCAAGTGGCAGGTCGTCTCCAAGATCGTGCTTCCTTCGGCTTTTGGCCGCATCGCCACCGGCATCGTGCTTGCCATCGGCCGCGCCATCGGCGAGACCGCCGTGGTGCTCTACACCATGGGTCAGGCCATCAACCTGCCTATTTCGCCGCTCGATTCCGGTCGTCCCATGACCGTTCACCTTTATCTGCTTGCCAATGACGGCATCAACATGAACGCAGCCTACGGCACTGCGCTTTTGCTGATGGCGATTATTCTGGCCTTCAACCTGTTTGCGCGTTATCTGTCGCGCAAACGCCGCTAGTTAAGGAGTCCCATGTCCGTCTATCAGTCCGCTCCCACGCCGGAGCAAGCGGCCATCACGGCCAAGGATTTCAACTTTTGGTACGGTGACTTTCATGCGCTGACGGGGCTCGACCTCAACATCGCCAAAAACGCCATCACCTCGTTTATCGGTCCTTCGGGCTGCGGCAAATCGACGTTTTTGCGCTGCATCAACCGTATGAACGACCTGATCGAGGGCACCCGCGTCGAGGGCACCATGACGCTCGACGGCAACGATATCTATGCCGAGGGCGTCGACCCGGTCGACCTTCGCCGTCGCGTGGGCATGATTTTTCAGCAGCCCAACCCGTTCCCCAAATCCATCTACGAGAATGTCGCTTTTGGCCCTCGTCTGCAGGGCGTGACTAGCAAAAGCGACCTCGATGACATCGTGGAAGAATCGCTCAAGCGCGCCAACCTCTGGAAAGAGGTATCCAATCAGCTCAACAAGGACGGTTTGGCGCTCTCGGGCGGTCAGCAGCAGCGTCTGTGCATTGCGCGTGTGCTTGCGGTGCAGCCCGATGTCCTTCTGATGGACGAGCCCTGCTCCGCCATCGACCCCACGTCCGTCTCCAAGGTCGAGGATCTGATGGCCGAGCTGGCGCCCGAGATGACGATCATCATCGTCACGCATTCTATGCAGCAGGCCGCTCGTATTAGCGACTACACCGCATTTTTCTTGCAGGAAGTTGCCGGCGAGCCCGCCACGCTCATCGAGTATGGTCAAACCGACGCGATCTTCACCAGCCCGGTGGATTCACGGACGGAAGACTATATCACCGGCCGCTTTGGCTGATCGGTGCGACTAGTCCCAAGCCGATCGGACCTGGTCCGGTGCGTATTCACTGTGCGGGCGGCATGACCGCACCCAACTGATTGGAGTGAACCATGCGCAAACTGTTTTCCCGTCAGCTCATCGAAGCCCGTCACGAGATGCTGAGCATCTACGAGGCTGTAGACCTGGCGCTTCACGACGCCGTGAAGGCCTATGTGACCGACGATCGCAAGCTCGCCACCAAGACCAAGAAGCGCACGCTCTCGATCGATGCGCGCTGCGCCAACTTGGAGGCCGTGTGCTACAACCTGATCGCTACGCAGTCGCCGGTCGCCTCCGACTTCCGCTTGCTGCAGACGATCATCTACGTCGACTTTAACCTGCAGCGCATGACCGATAAGGTTCGCCAGATCTGCCGCGCCACGCGTCACATGGTCAAGGCCGACATCTCGCTGCCCCAGGAACTCGTCGCTACGGTCGAGGCCGAGGCCGAGGCTGTTTACCAGGTGCTGGGTTCGTCACTTTCTGCGCTCGTCACCAACGACATGTCCATCATCTGCAACCTGGCCGGCGAGGACGAGCCGGTGCATGCGGCGTACGAGAAGTTCTTCCGCACCTTTAACCGCATGGACACGGGCGATTTTATGGACGACGACAGCAACTATGACGACCTGCGCCGCGCCATCATGGTCTCGCGCTACCTCGATCGTATCGCCTCGATTTCGATCGATGCCGCCTGCCGTCTGACCTTCCTTTTGACCGGACAGCGTATGACTGCCGGCGATATCGCCCGTACGGACGAGGATGAGCTTGAGAGCATGCGCGTGCCTTCGGGCGAGGGTGTCATCATGAGGCCTGCCGTCGATGCACACTATGTTGCCAAAGTGCCCGCTAACGAGGTGAGCGAGGGTCTCCGCTACCTGCTCGAGCACCTCGAGGACGAGGACGACGCCGAGGACGACGAGGAGTAGGGCGGCCCCGTTCGTCGAAAGATTGTAAATACCTAAGTGAGCGCGGCCTTGCACATGCGAGGCCGCGCTCTTGCGTTAGCATGGGACTACTTGTTTGGCTGTCTGCGGAGGCGATTGGCAATGGATAACTATTTGGACTTGATACGCGCTCGCCGCGAGCAGATTCTCGAACGTTTTTATGCAGCACTCGATCGCGCGGGCCGTCCCCACGATGCCGCGCGCCTGATTGCCGTCTCCAAGACTGTTGGCGTTGATGAGACCGTTGCCGCTATTCAGGCGGGGTATCGCCATTTTGCCGAGAACCGCCCGCAGGAGCTCGTTCGCAAGCTTGCGGGCCTCGTAGAGCATCCGGAGCTACCCGAGGTGCGCTTCGATATGATCGGCAACCTGCAGACCAACAAGATCAATGCGGTTCTGGGCTCGGCCGAGCTGATTCATTCGGTAAGCTCGCTGCATTTGGCTCAGGCCATCTCGAGCCGTGCGGTCCGCAAGATTGAGGCAGGCGAGCTCGTCGGCCCCCAGCGTGTGCTCATTGAGGTCAATGTGAGTGGTGAGGAGTCGAAGGGAGGCTTTTCACCCGATGAGATTCGCGCCGCCGCGGGTGAGCTTGCAGAACTTGAGGGAATTTGCGTACAGGGGCTTATGACTATGGCGCCCCGGGGGAATAAGGATGTGGCACGCCGCACCTTTGCGGGGCTTCGTGAGCTGAGGGATGAGCTGGAGGCGGCGCATCCCGATTTGAACCTGCCTGAGCTTTCCTGCGGTATGAGCGAGGACTTTGAGTCTGCCCTTGAGGAGGGCTCTACGCTCGTTCGCCTGGGCAGGGTAGTATTTAGCCCGGAGTTTGCAGTAAAATAAGGCTCTGAAGTGCGCACTGATTATCGGGGCGCCTGCACTAAACCGCGAGAGGACACAACCATGGGCTTCCTTGACGAGATTAAAAATAAGATGCACCTGGGCGGCCAGCAGGGTTACGACCAGGGTTATGGCCAGGACGACGACTACGGCTACGATGACGGCTACGACGATGGCTATCAGAACAACGGCTACAGCGGTGCTTCGGGCGAGGGCTTCTACACCCAAGACGAGCCGAGCAACGGCCTGCTTGGTCAGACGCGCCGCGGTGAAGCTGAGTCGGTTGCCGTGTATACGCGCTCCGGTCAGCTGGTCGGCGATGACTCCCGCCATGCCACGACGTATAACCCGCCTTCGCGCTCGCAGGACAGTGTTGCGAGCGGTTATCGTCCCGGTGCCTATGACACGCCGTCGAGCTACGCCGAGAATACCCGCGCCCGTGCCGCCGCTGCACCCGCGCCTGCACCGAGCGATGCCTCGGCCTATGCGAGCAATATCATCAACGCCACGCCGCAGCTGCCGGCCTATGTCCTGCGCCCCGAGAGCTATGACGACGTGGAGACTGTGGTGCGCCGCGTTCGCACCAAGCAGCCTGTCGCACTGATTTTTGTGGGCGTACGCACCGAAGTTGCCAAGCGCGTCTTGGACTTCTCTTACGGCTTTGCCTGCGGTCTGGGTGCCACGGTCAAGGAGGTGGGCGACCGCGTGTTCATGGTGCTGCCCGCCGGTTGCGAGGTCAAAGATTCCGATCTCAAGAAGCTTCGTGCCGACGGCTACCTTAAGTAAAGACAAGACGAGGAGATTCCCATCAACATCTACACTATCGTCCAGCTGGTCAACACGCTGTTCAACTTCTATTCCACGCTCATTGTCGTCTACTGCTTTATGACGTGGATTCCCATGAAGCAGGGTGGTTTGCTTCAGGATATTGCTGCGGTGCTTGATAGCGTGTGCGGTCCGTGGCTCAACCTGTTCCGTCGTTTCATCCCGCCGATGGGCGGTATCGATTTTTCGCCGGTCGTTGCGATTATTGCGTTGCAGTTGGTGCAGAGGCTGGTTCTGCAGCTTCTTATAGGTATACTCGTGTAGAACTGTCTTAGTAACTTACGTCGGGCGTGTAGCGCCGAGGCGATGAAAAAGGAGACTTGTTATGGCTATTACCCCTGCAGACATCCAGGCTCAGACTTTCTCTGAGGCCAAGCGTGGCTACGATCCTGCCGAGGTCGACGTCTTCTTGGAGACGCTGTCCTCTGAGGTTGACGCTATGCTCGCTAAGATCGTCGACCTTAAGGGTCGTCTGACTGCTACCGAGCAGCAGCTTGCCGATGCGCAGGCTCAGCTTGCCCAGGCTCAGGATGCCACCGCCCAGGCCGTTCCTGCCGCCCCCGTGGCTGCTCCCGCCCCTGACTTCTCCGCTCAGGAGCGTCAGATTTCCGCTGCCCTGATCGCTGCCCAGCAGACCGCTGAGACCATCGTCAACGATGCCAACGAGAACGCTGAGCGTATCCGCAACGAGGCTGACGCCAAGGCCCGCGAGGTTATCCGCCAGGCTCTGACCGAAAAGCAGGCTGAGCTCGAGGAGATCGATCGTCTCAAGGCTTCTCGTGAGGAGTTCAAGGCCGAGTATCTCAAGCTCATCCAGCACTTCATGGACGATGCCCAGAACTCCTTCCCGGCCGACCTCATGGCCTCCACGCCGGTCGGTTCTGCCGCTTCTCCTGCGGTGACTGTTCCCGCCGAGCCGCTGCCCGTCGCTGACCCGGTTGTCCCCGTGGCCGATCCCTTCGCCCCGATCGACAACTTC
Source organism: uncultured Collinsella sp. (assembly GCA_902489775.1). Taxonomy (GTDB): domain Bacteria; phylum Actinomycetota; class Coriobacteriia; order Coriobacteriales; family Coriobacteriaceae; genus Collinsella. The sequence continues at coordinate 93,731 of CABUBH010000001.1, read as the reverse complement.
GCTGCCGACGACCTGGACTAACATTCGGCCTACAATTTAGTGCCTAGAAAGGACCCGCAGCTTGCGGGTCCTTTTTTATGACTGTACCGGGGCGCGCAACATAAAAAACCGAGCCCTGCACATAGTGGCGCAGAACTCGGCGAACCGGTGAGCGGTCAAGGATAGGTTTTAGGGCATGTCCCAAAATCTACTTGAGGAGGAAGTCGGAGAGGGGAATGGTACGGGCCTCGCGATGCTCGGAATCGGCGATGTGGTCGGCAGGATATCCGCAGACGAGCATGTGATAGGGATAGACGCCCTCGGGCAGGTTGAACTGCTCCTGTGCCACCTCGGGCTTAAAATGGCATACCCAACACGTTCCCAGGCCCTGCTCGGTGGCCTCCATCATCATCTGATCGCACACTATGGACGTATCGATTTCACTGGAATTCATCTGGTCATACGGGCGCACCCAAGCGTCTTCGGTAACGCTACAAATAAGGAAGATGAGCGGAGCGCCAAAGATAGATCCATCACGAGCAAACCGAGGCTGACAAGCAGCAGCCTTCTCCAGAAGCTCAGGCGTATCCAGCACCATCACACGAGAAGGATGATTATTACAAGCAGAAGGAGCAATCCGCCCAGCCTCAACAATGGCATCCACCACAGCTTGCTCAACAGAACGATCCTCAAACTCACGACAAGAATATCGACCCCGAGCCAGATCCATATACGACATACAAGCCCTCCAACAATTTAAAATCAAACAAACCCAAAGTAACCCAAACAGTATCCAAAGCAGCAATCAGCCAATCGCTCATCGAATACCAAAGTAAAACCCCGAGCAATCAAGGGTCATCACAGCAAAGGCCCCACCACGCTCAACCCCTCAGCCAAAGTTCCCAATGGTGGTACATAAGGGAGCGGGCCCGACCACTAATACCTTTTGAACGACTCTGCTTGCAGCCGGAGTGAAAAAGGTATTAGTGGTCGGGCCCGCGACCGGTGGGACACGTACCCCCAATTAACTGTTCTTCATGACAATCGAATCCACAACATCGGCCACATTCTCACAGCAGTCAGCGCAGTACTCCAGGAAGGCGTACACGTCACGCCAGGCGATGACCTCGAGCGGGTCCTTGCCGTTAACGTGCAGGTTGCGCATGGCGTTGATATAGAGCTCGTCGGCTTCGGACTCGATGGTGTTGATCTGGATGACGAGTTCGCGCAGGGTCTTGGACTTGCGGTAGTTGGGCAGCTCGACCATCAGGTCTTTCATGGCGCGGCAGGCGTCAGTCACCTTGTGGGCGATGACGATGGCGTCGGGATGGATGCTCTGGATGTTGGTGAAGTAGACGCGCTGCACGACGCCCTCAATACGGTCGAGCACGGTGTCGAGCGCGCAGCTCATCAGATCCAGATCCTCGCGCTCGAGCGGGGTGATAAAGGCGGTGAGCAGGGCGTCTTCGAGCTCGTGGTGCTTCTTGTCTGCCGCATGCTCAATCGCATGCATCTTATTGAGCATGTCGTGAATCTGCGCGGGATCGAAGTTCTCAAAAATCTTGGTGAGCAGCTCTGCGGCCTGGACGGCGAGGTCGGCGCAAGCGACGTAGTTGTCAAAGTAGAACGAATCGGGTTTCTTTGCCATGGGTGGGTCCTTTCGAGGCGAAGACGGGTGGGCGAAGTGTTGCGGTCCGGATGGACGTTCGGTTTGATTAGAGGAACATCATGAACAGCTTGGCCATGACAAAGCTGATGAGTCCGCAGGCGGGGAAGGTGAAGAACCAGGTGAACATCATGTCCTTGACGACTCCGAAGTTGATGGCCGAGAGGCGCTTGACGGCACCGACGCCCATGATGGCGCAGGTCTTGATGTGTGTGGAGGACACGGGGATGCCGGTAAGGGTGGCAAGCAGCAGGTTCGCGGCGCCCGCGAGGTCGGCGGAGAAGCCCTGATACTTCTCGAGCTTAACCATGCTCTGGCCGACGGACTTGATGATGCGCTCACCGCCCACGCTGGTACCGATACCCATAGTGGCCGAGCACAGCAGCATAATCCAGATGGGGATGCCGGCATCGCCGACGCTGGTCTGGCCGTTTGCGAAGGCCACGCCTAAAAAGAGCACGCCGATGAACTTCTGTCCATCCTGCGCGCCGTGCATAAAGCTCATGGCCGCGGCGCTCGCGATCTGAGCGTATTTAAAGAAGACATTGGCACGTCGCCTGTTGGCGGCGGCGAAAAGAATCGAGACGAGTTTGCACAGGACCCAGCCCATGACAAAGCCCAGGCCGATGGAGAGCGCCAGGCCGTAGATGACCTTCATCCACTCGTGGACGTTGACGCTGCTCGCGCCGCCGAGGGCGATAGCGGCACCGGTCAGGCCGGCGATAAGGCTGTGGCTTTGCGAGGTGGGGATGCCAAAACGCGACGCTGTGGCACCGTAGACGACGATGGAGAACAGCGCCGCGCACAGACAGGCGAGCGCCATGGTGCTGTTTCCGCCAAAGTCGACGATATGTGAGATGGTGTTGGCGACGCTCGCATTAAAGTGCGTCATGATGAGCACGCCGAGGAAGTTGAATGCGGCGCTCATGAGAATGGCGGCGCGGGCGGGCATGCAACGCGTAGTGACGCAGGTCGCGATGGCGTTGGGCGCGTCGGTCCATCCATTGACGAAGATGGCGCCCAACGCGAGGATCACGGTGACGGCAAGGACTGGGTTCGACACAATTTGGCCGAGGAAGGTTGAGAACGTTACGTCCATATATGGGCTTTCTCGAAGTTTGCAGACACGTTACAAAAACATGATAAATCGTATCACCTCCTGCGGGTCTCTTTACCGAGTTCTGATGGGAGAAGTGAACTTTTTGGCACTAAAATTGAATATTAGCCCTGTTGACCGCGGGTGTTCTTTTTGCTAACACGCCATGCGGACACGTGCGATTACTACGACACTCCAAAACCACAGTCTGTTCGCTTTACAACATGCAAACATGCGTTCGATAATAGGAGGCATGGAATATCGACAGACAGACGGCAAAACTCGGCGCGTACACAAGCAGTATGTGGACGTCGTGGCTCGCATCCTCGCGGGCGGACAAGTCGTGCCGGTCACCGTCTGCTGGGTCGACGGCCGTTGTTTTACGATCGACGAAATTATCTCGACCACCGGGTTTGGCCTGATGGTCCACGGCATCCGTACGGCAACATATAAGGTGCGTTTTGGCGGGCACGCGACCGAGTTGTATCTGGAGGACCAGACGCGCGAGCGGGCAGACGGCTCGCAGACACACGTGATGCGTTGGTGGGTCTGGGCCTTTGATCGTACGCTTGAGGGCGAGCGCCGTAGGTAAGGACGTGCGGCATTCGGGTACAATGGCAGGAATCTTGTTACCTACGGCGCTGTCGTGCGCTTTTTGAAAGGACGAAGTATGAACGATATCCAGGGCTATCAGAACGGCCCCGTCGAGAGCGGCGCAAGCCGCGCCAAGGAGATGTCGCCGCGCGCGTACAATCTCGCCATGTCTGCCCTGATCTTCTTGGGCTTTTGCGCCATGGGCGCCGGCGCCTACTTTACGAGCACCATGTCGTTTGCGCGCATGATGATGAGCGGCGCCGCCTTGCCGCTGGTCTTTGGCTCGTTTATTTTGACCATCGTCGGCATGGTCATGATGTCGGCCGCCGCCAGCAAGCAGTCCGTGGGCCTGTCCCTTGTGGGCTACGTAATCTTTGCGAGCACCTTTGGCCTGACCGCGTCGTTTGGCCTTGCCAACTACGACCTGCCCACCATCAACACTGCCTTTATCGCCACGGCCGCCATCACCTTTGTCTTTGGTGCCTTGGGCGTGACGTTCCCCAAGTTTTTCCAGCGCGTATATGGCATCGGTTTTGGCATTCTGCTCGCCACGATTCTGGTTGAGATCGTGCTGATGTTCATGGGCGTCTCGCAGACCATCACCGACCTGATCGTGATCGTGGTGTTCGCCGGCTTTATTGGCTACGACACCTATGTTGCCACGACGGTGCCGCCCACGCTGCCCAATGCGGTGCTCATGGCGTCCAACCTGTTCGTGGACATCATCAATGTGTTCCTGCGCATTCTGAACATCCTCGGCCGTCGCGATTAAAGCGCGGCATTGCGACGCTTCCTGCCGGACGCGGTAAAACGATACGAAAGGCGGTCCTCCGGGGCCGTCTTTTTTGTGCGCGGCGGGGTATCATGGATGGGAAAAAGCCGATAGCGGCAGCGACAGGAAAGGTGGCCACGTATGGCAGATGTCGACAACAGGAACCGTAACCGCAGGTCTAACCGAGCGGGTCAGCCCAATCCCAAGCGCGAGGCGCGTGCCAAGGCCGCCGAGCGCCATGTGGCGGCTGTGTCCGAGGCCTGCGCCAAGGATATCGAGCGTTCGCTTGCCGGCGTGCGAGAGTTCGATGGTATGCCTGCCGGTTTTGTCGCGGCGATGAAGGCCAAGGCCCAGAAGGCAGCGGCTGCTGAGGAGCAGGCTGCCGAGGTTGTGGAGGCCGATGCTGCCGAGGTTGAGACTGCCGAGGTGGAGACTGCGGCCGAGCCCGAGGCGGCACCCGAGTCCACCGAGTTGGCCGACGAGGCTGAGTCCGCGCCCGCGGAGGAGGCTGCTCCGGTCCTGCCCGAGGTCACCGTGCTTGATGCCTCCGCCACGCAGGCAATCCTCGATAACGGCCGCGGCTATGCGCAGTTCTGCGACATGGCCGTGCTCGCTTTTGCCTCGTTCACCAATCCGGGTGGTGGCTACATCCAGGGCTACCTGGGCCAGGAGGCGACGCTCTGCGCCGATTCGTATCTGTACAACGTGCTCGACAAGCAGCGCAAGTGGTACGGCGAGAACCGTCGCCGCAACATCAACTGCGAGCTGTACCGCAATCGTGCGCTGGTGGTGCCCGCTGTGCGCTTCGACCGCAACCACGTGCATGCGTATGCCGACGTGATCGTGGCCGCCGCACCCAACGTCAAGCGTGCCCGCCAGGAGTACCGCGTGAGCGACGACGCCCTGTTGGATGCCCTGCGCGACCGTATCCGCTTTGTCCTTGCCATCTGCGATGAGCTGGGTCGCGAGAAGCTCGTGCTGGGTGCTTGGGGCTGCGACAACAACGGCTTTGACGCCGAGGCCGTGGCAAAGCTCTTCCGCGAGGAGCTCGCATCGGGCGACTTTAAGGTCAAGCAGGTGTTCTTTGCCGTGCCTTCTACGCGCTGGGATGAGGATTTTGCCAAGTTCGAGCACGTGCTGGCAAACTTCCCCGAGCGCAACGAGGAGTCCTATGCCCAGGTTGCCGCACGCGCTGCGGCTGCTCGCGCCGCCGAGCAGGCCCAGGCTGCCGCCGAGGACGATGAGGACGATGACGATTGGCGCAAGTACCTGTAATCGGTACGTGCCGACAGATAGGTCGAGCCGGCGGGAGGGCTGCTCCCGTCGGCTTTTTACTAAAGGAAGGGCTTACGATGAAAAACGTTCTGTGCTTTGGTGACAGCAATACCTATGGCTATGATCCGGCTGGTATGCGCGATGGCACCGCGGTGCGCTATGCGCAGGATGTGCGCTGGTGCGGCGTGGCGCAGCGTGACCTGGGCGAGGGCTGGCATGTGATTGAGGAGGGGCTCAACGGCCGCACGACGGTGCGCGACGATATGTGCCATCTGGACACTAACCTCAACGGCATTCGCGCGCTTCCGATGCTGCTCGAGGCCCATAAGCCGCTGGACGCCATTGTAATCATGCTGGGCACCAACGACTGTAAGACGGTCTTTAACGTGACAGCTTCCGATATCGCCCGTGGCGCCATGGCACTGATTCGCGCCGTCCGCGCGTTTCCGTGGACCGATGCTGCGCCTTGTCCGCGCATTCTGCTGATGGCTCCTATCAAGATCAAGCCGCAGATCGCCGATGTATATATGACCGATTTTGACGAGCGTTCCGTCGAGGCCTCGGAGCATTTTGGTGAGTACTACGCACATGTGGCTGAGCAGTTTGGCTGCGACTTTTTGAATGCCGCCGACTTTGCCGAGCCGGGCGATATCGACTATCTGCATATGATGCCCGAAAGCCACGAGAGCTTGGGACATGCCGTGGCAGCCAAGCTCCAAGAGATGCTCGGTGAGTAGCACGACCCTAAGCCGCTACAAAGGGGCCCTTTGCGGTGGCTTGTTTCGTTTGTTTGTCTTGATCTGTAACATCTAGGGTCGATTTTGCCGAGTTACTGTTACAGACTGAGATTATCTTCTCAGCGGAATTTGGATGTCTCGATCTGTAACAGGTGGGCCGAAAAATGGGCTCTAACTGTTACAGATCGAGATGTTTGTGGGAGCCGCCGCAAAGGTGCCTGTCCCCTTTGCGGTGGTTTTGGGCTGTGAATCTTAATACTGCCACATGTGGTTGACGGGGCCGGAACCTTTGCCCATGTCCAGGCCGGCGGCGAGGGCGCCTGTTAGGTAGGCTTTGCCGGCGTTGATGGCGTCAGCGAGATCCATGCCCTGGGCCAGCGCGCAGGCGATGGCGGACGAAAGCGTGCAACCGGTGCCATGTGTGTTGCTGGTCTCGATGCGCTTGTGGCGGAACCACGTGGTGAGCGGATCACCCAGGTGGTTTCCTTCGTCATCGAGCGGCGCGGGCTCGGCCAACACATCGTTGGCCTCATTGACAAAATGCCCGCCCTTAACGAGGGCCGCGCATCCAAAGCGGCGGGTGAGAAGCATAGCGGCATTTTGCTGCGTGCGCTCGGAATCGACCTCATAGTCGAGCAGCGCCATGGCCTCGGGAATGTTGGGCGTGATAACCGTCGCCAACGGGAATAGGCGGCGGGTGAGTGCTTCGGAGGCATCCTCGGCAATGAGTCGAGCGCCCGAGGTGGCGACCATGACGGGATCGACCACGATGTTCTGCGCGTCCCAAGCGCTCAAGCGGTCGGCGATGACCTCGATAATCTCGGCAGAGGAAACCATGCCAATCTTGACGGCGCTCGGGCGGATGTCGTCAAAGACCGCATCGATTTGCGCGGCGACGATATCGGGGGAGATTTCCTGGACCGCTGTGACGCCCAGCGTGTTTTGCGCCGTGATAGCGGTAATGGCCGTCTCGGCATACAGGCGATGTGCCGTGATGGTCTTGATGTCGGCCTGAATGCCGGCGCCACCGCTGGAATCAGATCCTGCGATGGACAGAACGGCAGGTACCCTACTACGATCCATGTTCGCTCCCTTGTTCGGTCGGATTCAAATGGGTCTTTAAGCCAGCATTATAAAGATGCCCGGGCCGACTCTATGTCGAACCCGGGCGGGCGATGCAATCTTTACGCAAATGAAAGCAAATGTTCACACGTCAACAATTGACGGGCGCCAACTCGCTTCTAAAGCGATCGCAGCGAGGGACCTAGTCCTCCATACCGAGATCGATCGTCGTGCCCTCGAACACCTTGTTGACAGTGCGGACGGCGCACATCTTGCCGCACATGGTGCAGGTGCCTTCGGTGGCAGCGGGGGACTCCTCGTAGCGCTTCTTGCCGGTGACCGGATCGAGAGCGCATTTCCACATGGCGTCCCAATCGAGCTTGCGGCGCGCCTGGCCCATCTTGTCGTCCAGATCGCGGGCGTGCGGCACCTTCTTGGCGATATCGGCGGCGTGTGCGGCAATCTTGGTGGCCATGAGACCGTCGAGCACGTCCTGGGCGTTGGGCAGGCATAGGTGCTCGGCGGGCGTCACGTAGCACAGGAAGTCGGCGCCGGAGCTCGCCGAGATGGCGCCACCGATGGCGGCGGTGATGTGGTCGTAGCCCACGCCAATATCGGTCACCAGCGGTCCCAGCACATAGAACGGGGCGTTGTGGCACAGGCGCTTCTGCAGCTTCATATTGGCGGCGATCTCGTCGAGCGCCATGTGGCCGGGGCCCTCGACCATGACCTGGACGCCGGCGGCCCAAGCGCGCTTGCACAGCTTACCCAGCTCGATCATCTCGGCGGTCTCGGTGGCGTCGTTGGAGTCGTAGAGGCAGCCCGGGCGGCAGGAGTCGCCGAGCGAAATCGTCACGTCGTACTCGTGGCAGATCTCGAGCACCTCGTCGTAGAACTCGTAGAAGGGGTTCTCGTTGCCGGTGACTTCCATCCAGCCAAACAGCAGCGAGCCGCCGCGGCTGACGATGTTCATCAGGCGGCCGGTCTCCTTAAAGGTCTTGATGACCGACTTGTTGATGCCGCAGTGGATGGTCATAAAGTCCACGCCGTCCTCGGCGTGCGCGCGCACGACCTCGAGCAGATCGTCCTTGGTCAGCTTGACCAGCGGCTTTTCCATGTAGCCGATGGCGTCGTACATGGGGACGGTGCCCACCATGAGCGGCGTCTCGTCGATGAGCTGCTGGCGGAACTGGCGCGTCTTGCCCGAGTTGGAGAGGTCCATGATAGCGTCGGCGCCAAAGTCCTCGGCGATCTTAACCTTCTTCCATTCCTCGGCGGCATCGGCCTTATCGCCCGAGATACCCAGGTTCACGTTGACCTTGGTGGACAAGCCCTCGCCGACGCCAAAAGCACGCATGCCCTTTTTGATGTGCACGATGTTGGCGGGAATGGCGATGCGGCCGTCTGCCACGCGCTCGCGGATGTACTCGGGGTCGCGATGCTCGCGCTCGGCGACTTCTTTCATCTGCGGTGTGATCTGCCCGGCGCGGGCGAAGTCGATTTGCGTGACGAGCTTGGGCTCGGTTTGTGTGCTCATTGGCACGGCTCCCTTCGTTGGCATTACCCATATCAGGTTTGCGGGTCAGGGCGGGCGCGCCCAATCTCAGCCTGCCGTCTTGTCCTGCAAGCTCCCCGTTATGTCATGGGCTCAAGTATAGCCTGAATGGGTACGATTGAGCCAACGAGTGTGCCTGTGGGGAGGCGAACATGGAAGACAAGCATCTATATCGAGAGACGCAATGGGATGTATCGGCCGAGGAAAGCCGTGCGCACCATGGCCTGGTCGCGATTGGTTTTGCGGTGCTTGCCGTGCTGGTGATTGCCTTTTGTATCTGGACGTTTGGTGGTCGCGGCGGCGCTGCCTGGGGGTTTGAGGTCGACGATAGCCTGCCGATTATGACGGTGAAGGTCGCTGGTGGCAACACGGTCGCCGCTCCGGGCGACTATTGGTATCCGCGTGACGGGTTTGTGCAGCTGCAGCTGAGCGGCGGGTCCATTCCGGGCGAAGAGATTGAGCGCGTGACGTTTGATGCGACGCTCAAGACGTTGACGGTCGAGCTTAAGGATCAAGGGGATGTGCCCACGACCATGGATATCGCGCTGACGGAATGGCGCCTGGAGCCTCCGTCGGGCGTCAAGGTGTCCGAGGTGGAGCATGTCAAGATTACCTATCAGGACGGCTCGACAAACGAGATTGCCAAGGCGGACGGCCTGGCAGAATAGACGCTGTGCCTAGGCGGCAAACTCAAAAAAAGTTGCGGTGGAATAGTTCCTGTTTGGCCTGTTAATAGGCTTATTTAGGAACTATTTCACCGCAAGTTATGAGGGCTGGTGGGGCTGGCGTGGCTTTTGGTGACGGTGGACTCAGAGGGCCTGCTCGTTCAGGAAGACCAAGGTGTTTTTGTTTGAAAGCTCTGGGGTGTATCGGTAGCCGATGTTGAACGCGGTGAGCCCGCTTACATCCTCGAGCTTGTTTTCTGCCATCCAGCGCACCATGGAACCACGTGCCTTTTTGCTGGCGGTCGAGTGCTGGATGGGCTTGCCGTTGCGGATGCCTTCGCCAAAGAGGCACGTGACGACCGTGGCGTCGCCCGCGAGATGGGGCAGAACGGCTTTGGCGTACTCTACGCTGGCGAGGTTGACGATCGTGGTGTTTGAGCCTGCCGGGGCGATAGCCCGCGCGAGCTTGTCGCTCCAAAACGCATAGAGGTCTCGGGCATCGTCAACGGCGAGCTTCGCGCCCATCTCCAGCCGATATGGTTCGACGGCATGAAAGGGGCGAACGCACCCGTAGAGGCCAGAGAGGATCCACAGGTGGCTTTGCAGCCATGCGAGCTGCGCGGAATCCATCACCTCGGGCGCCATGCTCTGGTATTGAATGCCGTGGTAGGACATGACGGCAGGGGAGAGGTGACAGGCGAGTGCGGGATTGTCGAGATCGCCGTTTTTCAGGATGGGCCCGAACTCATGCAGGGTGTTGAGGCAAGGCCCCAGCAGTTTGTCACTCACGTTCCATAGCGCCTGCAGGCTGTCGCTGCCTTCATTCCGCTCGATATCTAGCAGTGCGCGGTGGAGGCGAGCCGTCTCGCGCGCAAAGGGTGGAATGCCCAGGACTTCAAAAGCATCTTGGGCCGCGCGCATCTGCTTGGCGGGCGAAATGACGACCTGCAGCATGGACTCTCCTCTGCCAAAAAGGAAGTTGCGGTGGAATACGGTCTGTTTTGGCCGTTTATGGGCCAGTTTAGTCTGTATTTCACCGCAACTGATGAAGGGTTGGTTAGGCGCGCTCGAGGAAGGCTTTGTAGCCGCGGTAGGCCTCGTAGATATCGGCCTTGTTGGCGACCTCCCACAGGGCGTGCATGGACAGGACGGCAACGCCGGAGTCGATGACGTTCATGCCATACTTGGCCATGATGTAGGCAATGGTGCCGCCACCGCCCGCGTTGACGCGGCCGAGCTCACAGGTCTGGAAGTCCACGCCGGCCTCGTCCATGATGTCGCGGACGAGGGCCACGTACTCGGCATCGGCGTCGTTGGAACCGCCCTTGCCGCGGCTGCCCGTGTACTTGTTAAAGCACAGGCCACGACCCATAAAGGCGGCGTTCTTCGTCTCGAACTTGCCGGCATAGCCCGGGTCGAAACCGGCGGACACGTCGGAGGAGAGCATGCGGCTGCGGGCGAGCGCGCGGCGCAGGGCCAGCGGGCTATCCTCGCCGGCGAGCGTCATGATCTCGGCGACGGTGTTCTCGAAGAAGCGGCTCGTCATACCGGTGGCACCCACGGAGCCGATCTCCTCCTTATCGACGATGAGCGTGATGCTCGTGCGCTCCACGTTGGCGACGTCGATCTGGGCGAGCATGGACGGATAGGCGCAGACACGATCGTCGTGGCCATAGCCCAAAATCATGGAGCGGTCGAGGCCCATGTCGCGGGCGGGACCGGCGGGCACGACCTCGATCTCGGCGGAGAGGAAGTCCTCCTCCTCGACGCCGTACTGCTCCTTGAGGATGTCCAGGAACATCTGCTTGACGGGCTCCTTGGGAGCGTCCTTGTCGTCCTCGTCAAACTTGACGGGACGGCCGCCCACGATCACGTCGAGGATCTCGGCGTCGACGGCGTCCTTGGCGGGCTTGGACATCTGCTCGCTCGAGAGGTGGATCAGCAGGTCGGAGATGGTAAAGACCGGATCGTCTGCCTTGTCGCCGATGTTGATGTCGACGGTGGTGCCGTCCTTTTTGCAGATGACGCCCACGAGTGCAAGCGGGGAGGCCACCCAGTGGTAGCTCTTGACGCCGCCGTAGTAGTGCGTGTCGAGGTAGGCCATGTCGCCGGCCTCGAAGGCGGGATTCTGCTTAAGGTCCAGGCGCGGCGAGTCCACGTGAGCACCCAGGATGTTAAAGCCCTGCTCGAGCGGGGCGGTGCCCAGGTTGACGAGCATGAGGTCTTTGCCGTGATTGGCGGCGTACACCTTGTCGCCGGCCTTGAGCGTGCGGCCCTCGGCAATCACGGTCTCCAAGTTGACGTAGCCCGCCTCCTCGGCCATCTTGATGCCGGTCTTGACGCACAGGCGCTCGGTCTTATTCTCGCTCAAAAACTGCTTATAGCCGCGGCAAAGCTCCTCGAGTTCCTCGACTTGCTGTGGCGTGTACTTTTTCCATGCGCAGGGACGCTCCATGACGCAGGCTCCTTTCGGATCGATCGTGCTGGTTGATGTACCGTGAGCCATCGTATCACGCGCGGGCCCGCGGCGGCAGGGAAGCCTGATGTGCGGTGGCCGCGGGGCGGGGAGCGTGTAAACTGGTGTGAGCAAACCGTGCCCAGCCCAAAGCGAGGTATTCAATATGTCTGACAAGCGCCGCACCTTTGCCGTTATCGACGGCAACTCGCTCATGCACCGCGCCTTCCACGCCGTGCCGCCCACCATGAATGCGCCGGACGGGCGCCCCACCAACGCGATCTTCGGCTTTCTGAACATGTTTCTCAAGATGATTGACGCCTTTAACCCCGACGGCGTTGTTGTGGCGTTTGACAAGGGCAAGCCGCGCGTGCGCATGGAGATGCTGCCGCAGTACAAGGCTCAGCGCCCGCCCATGGATCCCGATCTGCATGCACAGTTTCCGATGATCAAGGAGCTGCTCGCCGCGCTCAACGTGCCGATTTTGCAGTCCGAGGGCTGGGAAGGCGACGATATCCTGGGAACCATGGCGCGCCTGGGTGAAGAGGCCGGCTGCGACATGCTACTGGTGACCGGCGACCGCGACATGTATCAACTCGTGACCGAGCACGTCAACGTGGTCTCGACCCGCAAGGGCCTGTCCGACGTGGCGATCATGACGCCCGAGAGCGTGGACGACCTGTATCACGGCATTACGCCGGCGCTCGTGCCCGATTTTTACGGTCTAAAGGGCGATACGTCGGACAACATCCCCGGTGTACCGGGCATCGGTCCCAAAAAGGCGAGTGCGCTCATCGCACAGTACGGTAGCCTGGACGAGGTCATCGCGCATGCCGACGAGGTCAAGGGCAAGATGGGCGAGAACCTGCGTGCACACATCGACGACGCACTACTGAGCCGCAAGGTCGCAACCATTCGCACCGATGCGCCCGTCGAGCTCGACTTTGAGGCGACGTCCTTCCCGGCGTTTTCTGCCGATGAGGTTTCCGCGGCGCTGGGTACGCTTGGTATCACCGCCATGCAGAACCGTTTCTTGGCGCTGATCGGCGGCGAGGGCGGGGCTGTTGCCGCTGCTAGCACGTTTGAGATGCCCACGATTGAGCGCACCGCTGCCGGCGATGCCGAGGCGCTTGCTGCCGTGGCGTCCGAGGTTGCCCGTGCGATCGAGGCGGGCGAGTGGGTCGCCGCCGTGGTGGACGACGACAAGGAAGAGGGCGCGCTCTTTGGACTGACGCGCACACTGTGGTTGGCGACGTCCAAGGGCCTGTTCGCGCTCGAGGAGGGCGACAGCTGTACGGCGGCTGAGGTTGAGGGCTTCAACTTCGTCCACGGCGTGATTGCTGGCGTGCTCGCGCGTCTGTTTATGGAGGGCCGTGTGGCGAGCCCGGATATGAAGGCGCTGCTGCACGAGCTTTCGCCCATCGATTCTTCTGAGCCCGAGCTCATGGATCCGCTCGCTGCCGATTCCACCCGTATCTTCGATACCGTGGTGGCGGCCTACTTGCTGGATTCCGACCGCTCCGAGTTTGACGAGGCGTATCTTGCCGATACCTATCTGCAGATGTCGCTGCCTGCTGCCCGCGGCGCGGAAGGCGCCGGCGAGGACGCGCCTGTACCCGCTGCTCGCACGGCGGCCCTGACACTGGCGCTGGTCGCACCGCTGCGCGAGTGCATGGCCCGCGAGAATGCCGCTAACGTGTTCGATGGGATCGAGATGCCGCTCGTTCCGGTACTTGCCAAGATGGAGCGCGCGGGCATGCTCGTGGATCCCGATCGGCTGCGTAGCCTGTCCGAGGGTCTGGCGACCCAGATCACCGAGGTCGAGCGCAGCATTCGTGATCTGGCAGGCGACGAGACCTTTAACATCGGCAGCCCCATGCAGCTCTCGCACGTGCTGTTTGATGTTATGGGGCTTCCGACCAAGGGCCTCAAGAAGACTAAGCGCGGCTATTATTCGACCAACGCCAAGGTGCTGGGCGACCTTGCGCGTGACCACGAAATCGTGCGTCTGATCTTGGACTGGCGTGAGAAGTCTAAGATCAAGTCCACCTATCTGGACACGCTGGGCCCGCTACGCCGAGGCGACGGCCGCGTACACACTACGTACAACCAGACCATCACGGCAACGGGGCGTCTGTCCTCGAGCGACCCGAACCTGCAGAACATCCCGACGCGCTCTGAGCTGGGCCGTACCGTCAAGACGGCGTTTTCGGCAGGCGAGGGAAGCGTCTTTTTGGCGGTGGACTACTCGCAGATCGAGCTGCGTCTGCTGGCGCATCTCTCAGGTGACGAGCACTTGGTGCGCGCCTTTAACGAGGGCGAGGACTTCCATGCCGAGACGGCGGCGCGCGTGTTCGGTGTGCCGGTGTCCGAGGTAACGCCCGACCTGCGCAGTCGCGCCAAGGCCGTGAACTTTGGCATCGTGTACGGTCAGCAGGCCTACGGTCTGTCGCAGTCGCTGCATATCTCGATGGCCGAGGCGCGCGACATGATCGACCGCTACTACGAGGCCTACCCGGGCGTGCGTACGTTCCTCGACAACGTGGTGGCGCGCGCCAAGCAGACGGGCTACGCCGAGACCATGTACGGCCGCCGTCGTCATATTCCGGAGCTCAAGGCCAAAAATCCGCAACTCCGCGGCTTCGGCGAGCGCACGGCCATGAACCACCCCATGCAGGGCACCGCGGCCGACATCATCAAGATCGCCATGGCCCGCGTAAGCCGTCGCCTGGAAGAGGAAGGCTTTGCCGCCCACATGATCCTGCAGGTACACGACGAACTGGACTTTGAGTGCCCCATCGACGAAGTCGAGCGCCTAACCACCATGGTCCGCGACGTCATGGAACACGTAGTAGACCTCCGCGTCCCCCTAATCGCCGAAGCCAGCACCGGCATCACCTGGGCGGACGCCAAATAGGGAAACGCCCATAAGGCAGACTGGCCTACAGCGCAAGCCTCCACATACTTAAGATTTGGGACAAACACTACTGATTAATTTGTCCCACAGTAACCAAAACAGAAGGGTGCCCCTCAACAACAAGAGGCACCCTTCATTCAATTAAATTCAGCCAAGTATCTAGAGACACGCAAGAGGCCATCTCGGCGGCAAGCAGGTGAACCTAGGGTCTGGCCGGGCGGCAGGGGTTAACTTTTCGTAGATTCCGCACGCAAAGAAAGCCACTTAATGTGGCTTTCGTCTTGCGCAGGACCTGACCGAGCGAAAAGTTAACCCCTGCCGCCCGGCCAGGTCCGACGAGCAACGTTACCGAGCCGCCAAGATGGCGTCGATGAGCGTCAGTACGCCCCCGTCGTTGTTGCTCGGAATGCGCCACTTGGCGTGCGCGTTCATGTGCTCCTCGGCATTGTCCACGATAAAGCTGTGACCGACGCGCTCCAGCATGGGGATGTCGTTGTACGTATCGCCCACGGCGGCGGCGTCGGCAATATCGATGCCCAAGTGCTCGCACAGGTGCGCGACGCCGGCGCCCTTGTCGACGCCCAGGTTCATAAAGTCGATCCACTCGCGTCCGGCGTTGGTGACGTAGAGCTTGTCCGAGAACGCGGGGTTATAGGTCTCGCGGAACGCGGGCTCGGCATCGTAGGCAGGGAAGAAGATCGAGATCTTGTTGGACTCGAGATCGAGGCCCTCAAAGGTGTCGACGTAGTTGATCGTGTTGTAGTAGACGCTGATCTCGTCGTGATACTGGTGGTCGCGGGCGAGCACATAGAACTCGTCGTAGCAGCACAGTACGGGAACGGCGCGCGAGTCCTCCGAGGCACGGGCAAGCACCTGCTGATACAGCTCCACGTCGATGTTGCTCTTATAGATATAGTTGCCGCGATAGATGACGCAGGCACCGTTGTCGGGACAAAACGCGAGTCGGTTCTTGATGCCCTCGAACATTTCCTCGAGTTTGGGGGCGGGGCGTCCGCTGGCGGGGCAGAATACGATACCGGCATCGGCGAGCTTGTCCAGACGCTCATCGAGGCCCTGGGGCAGCACGCGCTCGTCAGTGAGAAGCGTCTTGTCCATATCGACGGCGAGAATCTTAATGTTGCCGATATTGGCATCCGATTCGTAAGTTTGCATAAAAACGCGCCTTTCGTTTCGAAATTGTTTCAGACGTTATAACCATCAACTGGTAGTCGGGCGTATTTTCGCAGGATTGGCGCGTATTTGCACCATGATTCACAAAGTAATGAAAAAACTTTTCAGAAATTTGAATTTGTCGCTTGTGAAGCGGGCACTTTAGCGTAATATAGCGACCATCGAAAACGGAGGCGGAAAAACAGCCGTTTACCGAGGAATAGGTACCGTTTACGATATATGAATTGCGCCCGGCGATAAGTGAAAGGAGAGGCAGATGCAGTTCGTACAGATCATCACCACTGCAGACAATGCCATCCGACGCCAGCGCGCAATTTCCCGACGACGATAACAATCGTCTCTGTCCGCATGGGGCGAAAAGCTCCAACAGAGTCATTTTGAGGTCGTTGGGTTTTAGCACGACATTGCTGCATGTTTCTAGGGCATGTATGTGCTGATTTTTGCTATTTAACCTGATATTGCACGGTATTTGACCTCAAGGTGACTTGCAACTGACCGATGTTCTAACTAGCTACCAAGGGCGAAAGGAAACAGCCATGAGCAAGGAAAAAGTCGTTCTCGCATATTCCGGTGGTCTTGATACATCCGTATGTGTCAAGTGGCTCCAGGACGAGAAGAATCTCGATGTCGTTTGCGTCTGCGGCAACGTGGGCCAGGAGGAGACCGGCCTGGATGCCAAGAAGCAGAAGGCTCTCGACCTGGGCGTTCTGGACTGCCAGGTGCTCGACCTGCGCGACGAGTTCTCTGATGAGTTCCTGACTAAGGCCATCGCCGCCAACTCTATGTACGAGAACAAGTATCCGCTGCTCTCCGCCCTGTCTCGCCCGCTGCTTGCCAAGAAGCTCGTCGAGGTCGCTCACGAGTTCGGCGCCACCTATGTCGCCCATGGCTGCACCGGCAAGGGCAACGACCAGGTCCGTTTTGAGGCCGCCGTCAAGGCCCTCGACCCCGAGCTCAAGGTTATCGCCCCGGTTCGTGAGTGGGATCTGAAGTGTCGTCCGGACGAGGTCGCCTACGCCCACGCCCACAACGTGCCGGTTCCCGAGGGTGCCAACGACAACCCCTATTCCATCGATGACAATCTGTGGGGTCGCGCCATCGAGTGCGGTCACCTGGAGGATCCCTGGAACGAGCCGCTCGATGACGCTTGGGTTATGACCAAGAACCCCGAGGACACGCCCGACACCCCGACCTACACCGAGATCGAGTTCGAGGCCGGCAAGCCCGTTTCGGTTGACGGTAAGAAGATGAAGCTCTCCGAGATCGTCATCGCGCTCAACAAGATCTCCGGCGACAACGGCTTTGGTCGTCTCGACCTGGTCGAGGATCGTCTGGTGGGCCTCAAGAGCCGCGAGTGCTACGAGGTTCCCGGCGCCCTGACGCTCATCACCGCCCACAAGGCGCTCGAGGACATCTGCGTCGAGGGTGACCTGCTCAAGACCAAGATCAAGCTCGAGCAGGATTGGGCCACCGCCGTGTACAACGGCCAGTGGTACAGCCCGCTCAAGAACGCACTTGACGCGTTTATGGCCGATACCCAGAAGTTCGTCACCGGCACCGTCCGTCTGAAGTTCTTTAAGGGCAACTGCCATGTCGTCGGCCGCAAGAGCCCCTTCAGCCTCTACGACTACGGTCTGGCTACCTACGACCGCGACACCACGTTTGACGAGAAGGCCAGCGCCGGCTTTATCGAGATCGATACGCTGTCGCTCAAGACGTGGGCTAAGGTCCAGGGGCCCAGCTCTGCTGCTGCCCAGGCCTAGCGCCTCCTTCCCTTGGTATCCGCGCGGCCCCTCCGCGTGATACAAAACGGGCGCACGGGGTCCCTACCTTTCGTTATGCTTGCTGACACTTCTTAACATCGGTGGCCCCTACGTTCCGCCCGCATATATGATGCCGCGTCTGCGGCTGAGTCCGAGCCCCGCCGGGGTTGTCCGGCGGGGCTCTTGCTATCAATTTGACGGCCTTGTGCCTATCTATATCCGAGGAGTACCTATTATGTTTGATGCTATTGCACACGCTTTGCTTTCTCTTGCCCCTGAGCTCGATACTGCCAAGGTCGAGGATGTTCCCATGGGCCTGAAGGCTTGGATTGACGGTTCGCAGGGCAACTTCAGGAGGGAGTCGATGGGCGCCAAGTGCCTGACCCGTCACTTCTTTGCTATTTAGCCTGTCAGCCCCGCACGTGGCGGGGGATGTGCAAAACTAACAGTTGATAAATCGCTTTAGCGGCATGGCGTAGCGCTTTGTGCGCCGATGTTTTGGTATTTGATGAAAGGGGACGGTCCCATGGCTCTTTGGGATGGTCGTTTTGAGGCGGGCGTGGCCGAGGTCACGCAGGAGTTTGGCGCATCGCTGCCGGTCGATAAGCATCTCTATAAGCAGGATATCGCCGGTTCCAAGGCACATGCCAAGATGCTGGCCGCACAGGGCATCATCAGCGCAGAGGACGAGCAGGCGATTGCCGAGGGCCTGACCGGAATCGAACAGGATATCGATGCCGGCAACTTCACCTTCGATATCAACGATGAGGACATTCATATGTCCATCGAGAGCGAGCTGACGCGCCGTATCGGCGAGGCCGGTAAGCGCTTGCATACCGGGCGTTCGCGCAACGACCAGGTGGCGACCGATACGCGCCTGGGCGTCAAGGCGTTGGCCAAGGAGCTCATGGAGGCCAATCTTGAGTTGCGCCATGTGCTGGTGGATGCGGCCAAGAAGTACGACAAGGTGATTCTGCCGGGCTACACGCACATGCAGCATGCTCAGCCCGTGCTGCTGTCACATCATCTGCTGGCGTATTCCTGGATGTTCGCGCGCGACTTTACACGCCTGAAGGCCGCCTTTGATGCCGCCGACAACTGCCCGCTGGGTGCTGCCGCGCTTGCCGGTACGAGCTATCCACTCGATCGTCAGATGACGGCTGCCGAGCTTGGCTTTGCGGGTGTGATTCCCAACTCGCTCGATGCGGTTTCCGACCGTGATTTCCTGCTCGATCTGCATTACGCCGGCTCCGTCATGGCCATGCACCTGTCGCGTCTTTCCGAGGAGATCGTGCTGTGGTCGAGCTCCGAATTTGGCTTCATCACGCTTTCCGACTCGTACTCCACCGGCTCGTCCATCATGCCGCAGAAGAAGAATCCCGACTTTGCCGAGCTTATCCGCGGCAAGAGCGGCCGAGTCTATGGCAACCTGGTGCAGCTGCTTGTGACCATGAAGGGCCTGCCGCTGGCCTATAACAAGGACTTGCAGGAGGACAAGGAGGGCGCGCTCGATACCGCCCACACGCTCATGCAGTGTCTGTCGGTTATGGCCGGTATGATTTCGACTTGGACCGTCAACGAGGATGCCATGGCGCGCGAGTGCGGCGTGGGGCACCTTGCCGCTACCGATGTTGCCGATTACCTGGCCAAGCGCGGCCTGCCGTTCCGTGAGGCGCATGCCGTGGTGGGCCATCTGGTCCTGATGTGTGAGAAGCGCGGCTGCAATCTTGAGGACCTGCCGTTTGAGGTGTTCCAGGAGGCAAGCCCGCTCTTTGAGCGCGATATTACCGAGGCGCTCGACATCCCGTCGATTGTCGCCGCGCGCACGACCGAGGGCGGTACCGCCCCTGCCGCTGTTGCCGTGCAGCTGCAGCGTGCCGAGGCACAACTCGTTGCCGACGAAGGTGTGTTTGGCTCGTTGACCAAGGTCGTCGAGATGGGCCACGGAGCTAATTAGCTTATAGGATGCGTCTGTCTGGTGCGTTCATCATATCTTGCCTTTACGGGTGCTCGCTACGGTGGGCGCCCGTTTTGTTATAGGGAAGGGAGGAGCTTGTCGAGAACTTCTGTAGGACCTTTGGGCAGGTTGTGAAGGGGGTGCGTTCACGGGCGGCAACCGACCGTCTGCTCGGTTCGGTGCAGTTGGTGGCGGAGCGGATGGTACTCTAATCGGGCTTCGAAACAGAAGTGACACATATGGAACGCTTCAATAAATTACAGCGCTTCAATAAACAGCTTTTTGTTTAACTGCAGCTAAAACTCTGTTACGATGCAGTTCAGGCGGGTGCCGGAATGGGACTTGGGCACGCGCGAACCTACTTGAAAGGCTACCTTATGGCTATCGAGAAGACCTTCATCATGATTAAGCCCGACGCTGTGCGCGATCGCAAGATCGGCGAGATCGTTGCTCGTATCGAGCGCAGCGGCCTTGTCATCGAGCGCATGGAGATGACCACGCTCGAGCGCGCTACCGTCGAGGAGCACTACGCCCATCTGGCCGACAAACCCTTCTTTGGCGGTCTGTGCGACTTTATGACGAGCGGTCCGGTCGTCAAGATGGTTGTTTCCGGTCTTTCCGCCGTCTCCAAGATGCGCACCCTTATGGGCGCCACCAACCCGCTTGATGCTGCCCCCGGCACCATCCGCGGTGACTTCGCCGTCGATGTCAACGCCAACGTGATTCACGGCTCCGACTGCCTGGAGAACGCCGAGATCGAGATCAAGCGCTTCTTTGGCTAAACCAGCTTTGACTCCTTAAAGCTGTTAGCGTGTGGCTTGAGCGCCGCGGGACTCCATCCGCGGCGCTCTTTTTATGTCTAAAACTACAAAGGGGCCCGCCCGGATGTGTGTTCCGGGCGGGCCCCTTACCGTTATCTTGTGGCGTTGGGTGCCTTAGGCCTCGTCGACGACCTTAAGGCCGCGAGTCTGATCGATCTCATTGAGGAGGTTGACGCGACGCTCGTGACGGCCGCCCTCAAACTCGGCGTCAAGCCACTCGTCGACGATCATCTTGGCGAGCTCGGAGCCCACGACGCGGGCGCCAAAGGCAAGCACATTGGTGTTGTTGTGCATGCGCGAGAGCTTGGCGCTGAAGGGCTCGGAGCACACGACGGCGCGCACGCCCTCGACCTTGTTGGCGGCCAGGCTGATGCCGACGCCAGTGCCGCAGATCAGGATGCCCAGGTCGACGTCACCGTTAGCAACTGCCTTGCCCACCTTGTAGCCGGCGATGGGGTAGTCAAAGCTCTCGGAGGTGTCGGTGCCAAAGTTCACGACCTCGCAGCCGCGCTCCTTCAGGTGCTCGGAGATGATGTTCTTGAGCTCGACGGCGGCGTGGTCGTTACCGATACCGATCTTCATGGATGGTTCCTCTCTGGTCTGTGCGGCGCAAATGCTAAAGGTGTTTACCGCTTTCGACTGCATGATAACGCGACTCTTGCGTAAACGCTCGGGCGTTTTTTGGTCAAACGCTTTAGCATGCAACAAGATTGGCTTCTCATGAATAATGCCACCAATTTGTGCTCGAGCGCCGTCCGCCGGAACCATGGTTGCGGTTTTTGATGCATTGTTATCAAATAAAGGAGGTAACTTTTTTGAGAGCCCAGCCCGTTATGCAAGCAGGAGATACCTATGCCTACCGATTCCATCCGTGATGCCGCGTTTTGCGATGTTTTGAACCGCGAACTTGTCTGTGCACTCGGCTGCACCGAGCCCATTGCCGTTGCCTATGCAGCGGCGCTGGCGAGCCAGACGCTCGGTTGCGAGCCCGATCATATGGATGTTGCCTGCTCGGGCAACATCATCAAGAACGTCAAGAGCGTGACCGTGCCCAACTCGGGCGGAATGCATGGTATTGAAGCCGCGGCCGTGCTGGGTGCCGTGGGCGGCGACGCCAAGAGCGCGCTCGAGGTGCTCGAGAGCGTCGATGACGCGGACCGCGCCCGCGTGGCCGAGCTGCTTGCCGATGCGGACTACTGCGATGTGTCGCTTGTCGAGGGTGTGCCCAACCTCTACATCAAGGTGACTGCGACGGCCGGGGGCCATACCGCGGTCGTCGAGATTACCGATCACCACACTAATGTCACGTGCCATACGCTCGACGGTATTCCGGTATGCGGTAAGTCGGCGGGGGAGTGCGCCGCCTGCGCCGAGCGCGTGGTGGCCGAGCGTGCGGCAGATAACGCCGACACGCCCATGTCGATCGAGGCCATCATCGACTTTATCGAGGACGGTGACATTGAGGACGCCCGCGCTGCCGTTGAGCGTCAGATTGAGCTGAATGGCGCGATCAGTGCTGAGGGCCTCGCGCACGCTTGGGGCGCCGAGGTGGGCCGTACGCTGCTGGGTGCTCGTGCCGATGACGTCGCCTGCCGCGCCCGTGCCCGTGCGGCCGCCGGGTCCGACGCCCGCATGAACGGTTGCGCGCTGCCGGTCGCCATTGTGTGCGGCTCGGGCAATCAGGGCATTACCTGCGCATTGCCCGTCATGGAGTATGCCGAGTACCTGCGTTGCGACCACGAGCGCCTGGTGCGCGCCGTGATGCTGTCCGATCTTATCGCCGTGCATATCAAGAGCTATATTGGTGCGCTCTCGGCGTTTTGCGGTGCTATTTGCGCTGCGTGCGGCGCCGGCGCTGCGATTACCTGGCTGTGCGGTGGCACGCGCGAACAGATTGGCGCGACGGTCTCGAATACGCTTGGCAACGTGGGCGGCATCGTGTGCGACGGCGCCAAGGCGAGCTGTGCCGCCAAGATCTCGGCTGCCGTCGATGCGGCGATTCTGGGCCACGATATGGCCATGCAAGGCCGCGGCTTCCGCGCCGGCGAGGGCCTGATCCAAGATACCGTTGAGCAGACGATCGCCAGTATGGGCTACGTAGGCCGCGTGGGCATGAAGGACACCGACGTCGAGATCCTCAACATCATGATCGGCAAAACCCAGGTGTGCTAGTTACGCGGTTTTACCAAACCGCGTAACCAGTTGACGCTGCAAACGCCCCTAAGCGGCAATCTGCCTTTCAATCGTCGGGCATGGCCAGAAGGCCTATGCCCTCCTCTTTCAAGGCACATTGCTCGCTTAGGGGCATTTTCGCTGACTTGTGCTCAACCTGCGGCGATATTTGGTTTGGAGCAAGGGGTCCTACGACAGTTCGTCGGCTACTTGGTGTTCGTAGAAGGCTTCTACTACGGCGTTAAAGTCGCGGGCGAAGTCTTCCATGGTTCCGCGCCAGGTGGCTCGGCTGGGCTTGCCCTGGCCCACAAAGGCGGTTTGGATGCCACAATCGGGGGACGGGAAGTCGCGCTTGGGATCGTTGCCCACCATAAGGACCTCGTGCGGCTCGAGCCCCATCACCTGAAGCTGCTCTAGATAGTAGGTGGCATCGGGCTTGCAGCGGGTGGTGTTTCCCATGTGCGTGACGAGCTCAAAGGGAGCGTCGGCCAGGTCGCCCCAACCCATGCGGCACTCGATGGCCCCCTGCGGAAAGCTGGGGTTGGTAAAGAGCGCACAACGCAGCCCTGCGTCCTGTACGGCCTGGAGCGCGGCGTGTGCGCCCGGCATGGCGTGGGCGTTAATGACATCGTCGTTCTTGTACGGAAGAACTTCGCGGTCATAGTAGGTAAACGCCTCGTAGATGAGGGGATCGGAGAGGCGGATCCCGCATCGGCGCTCGACCTCTTCTTGGTAAAACTCAAGATTGGTGCGGTTGTCCGTGCCGCTGCGGCGATTGGCGTTGAGGTCGACCAGGATGGTGCCGAGGCGTGCCATCGTGCCACCGCGGCTGCGGCGCCCGATATCCGCGAGCATCGAAGAGACATCCTTAAAATAGCGAAGGATGAACGCGTTGAGGTTGATGCTAAGAAGCGTTTCGTCCATATCGAAAACGACTGCTTTGAGCACGCGGGCACCTTTCTCGTAAATTTGATCTAGAGTCGTTGGCTCCGGATACTTTACCCCAAAGCGAATTGCCTGGCTGGTTATCGTCAAGTTGCGGAGACGTGTGTTCATAAGATTACGAAAAAGTCTCCACACGAGTAAAAAATCGCAGTTCACGCTTGAAATCGAACTCATTTCCCCGTAACCTATACGAACGTGATTGCATAAGCGTCACATTAGTATCTGTCGGCTCCCGAGTGTTCCTAAACGTTGTGTGCTTGTCGCACCCTTCTGTAGGTCCTAGCAATCGGGGCCCCGTAGTTCGAAAGGGGTCCACCTTTGAGTGAGATTCAGAACTCGTCCATTTTCTCTCTTGACGATGTCAACGAGGAGGAGATGAACAACCTCATCGACGGTACGATTACCGACTTTGATGAGGGCGATCTCGTTAACGGCACTGTCGTTAAGATCGAGCATGACGAGGTGCTCGTTGACATCGGATTCAAGTCCGAGGGCGTTATCCCGGTCCGCGAGCTGTCCATCCGCAAGGACGCTAACCCTGCAGACATCGTTGCACTCGGTGATCCCATCGAGGCTCTGGTTCTCCAGAAGGAGGACAAGGACGGTCGTCTGGTCCTGTCCAAGAAGCGTGCCGAGTACGAGCGTGCTTGGAACCGCATCGAGGAGAAGTTCAACTCCGGCGAGAACGTCGAGGGCGAGGTTATCGAGGTTGTCAAGGGCGGCCTGATTCTCGACATCGGCCTGCGTGGCTTCCTGCCTGCTTCCCTCGTCGACCTCCGTCGCGTTAAGGACCTCACCTCTTACATGGGCACCCGCATCGAGGCCCGCGTCATCGAGATGGACCGCAACCGCAACAACGTCGTCCTCTCCCGTCGCGTCGTGCTCGAGGAGTCCCGTAAGGCCGAGCGCTCCGAGATCCTGTCCAAGCTCAAGTCTGGTATGCGTCTCCAGGGCACCGTTTCCTCCATCGTCGACTTCGGCGCCTTCGTCGACCTCGGCGGTATCGACGGCCTCATCCACATCTCCGAGCTCTCCTGGAACCACGTCAACCATCCTTCCGAGGTTGTCAAGGTCGGCCAGGAGGTCGAGGTCGAGGTTCTCGACGTCGATCTCAACCGCGAGCGCATCTCCCTGGGTCTCAAGCAGACCACCGAGGATCCGTGGCGCGCACTGGTCAAGAAGTACCCCGTCGGCGCTATCGTCGAGGGCACTGTGACCAAGCTTGTCCCGTTCGGCGCTTTCGTCGACCTGGGCGAGGGCATCGAGGGCCTGGTGCACATCTCCGAGATGGCCAACAAGCACGTCGATCAGCCTTCTCAGGTCACCCATGTGGGCGACAAGGTTCAGGTCAAGGTCATGGAGATCGACCTCGACCGTCGTCGTATCTCCCTGTCCATGAAGTCCGCTGCTGAGACTCTGGGCGTCGAGATCGAGGTTACCCCGCTGCCTTCCGAGAAGAAGGACGAGGAGACCGACGCCGAGTAAATCGGTTTGACGATCACTTGTTTTAAGGGACCCGTCCGCAATGGACGGGTCCCTTTTTGCATTTGGTGCCAAGATGCATGATGCTGCCCATGCTATCCACAAGCTATTTGGTTGTCGGTGCATGAAAAATGCCGACATCCCGCCTCGGGGAGGAGGCGGGAACGCACCGAGTAGACGGAGGGGTGCGGAGCGCGGTCGCGTCTCGACTGGCGACGTTGCCCATCGACACCCCTATTGTACTGCATAGCGCGGTTCTTGGTTTATCGTGTCGAGCGCTTGTGTTGTGCCATTGCCTGCGGTGGCGGTGTGCTACACTCTTGCACTGCTGAGTGGGCCAGACGGTCGCGCGATGTGCTGCTTGCGGCACGCGTGAGGAAAGTCCGGGCTCCAGAGGGCGGGATGCCGGCTAACGGCCGGGCGGAGTGATCCGACGGAAAGCGCCGCAGAAAAGAAGACTCCCACCTGCGCCGCAAGGCGTAAAGGGAAAAGCTGAAACGGTGGTGTAAGAGACCACCAGCGTCGTGGCAACACGGCGGCTTGGCAAGCCCCATCCGGAGCAAGCGCGAATAGGAACGCTATGGGCCGGCCCGGTCCGCGTTCGGGTAGCGTGCGTGGAGCTGCGCGGTAACGTGCAGACAAGATAAATGACCGTTCACGACAGAACCCGGCTTATAGGCCCACTCAGCACTTTGTTGACGCTGCGACGGCGTCAGCTGGCCGATTTGGCGCTCATTCGTCGGTCGCCGCCATAAGGCGTGCTTCCTCCTCTTTCGGGCCAAATCGACTCAGCTGACGCCGTCTCGCTGTTTTTGCCTTTTCATCGGCGTTTTCATTACTGTTGCGATCTCGTCTTTCAAGGCACCTTGCTCGCGCTGGCGGGTTCTCGCTTTCGTTGACGGAATCACCGGCGGTGCCGTCCTTGGCATATCGCTGTTTTTGCCTGGTCATTGGCATCTCCGTTCTTTTTACCGGGTCAACCGAAACGGCCTTTGCCGTATTATTGAGGCTGTTTGTTGCTTTGCTTGTGTTTGAGGGGCTTTGTTGGACAGCTATTTTACTTTGCAATCGAATGTTGAGGCTACGGGCGAGTTTGTCGACCGCAAGAGTCGGTTTATTGCCCAGCTGGTCCATATTGAGTCCGAGGACGAGGCAAACGCCTTTATCGAGATGATTCGCAAGCGCCACTACGATGCTCGACATAATGTGCCCGCGTGGATTTTGGTCGATGGCCGCGAGCGTCAGAGTGATGACGGCGAGCCGAGCCGAACCAGCGGCATGCCGACGCTTGAGGTGTTGCGTGGTGCGGGCCTCAAAAACGTGTGCTGTGTGGTGACGCGCTATTTTGGCGGCACGTTGTTGGGACCGGGCGGTCTGGTGCGCGCCTATACGGCGGCGACGCAGGCAGCAGTTGCTTCGGCGCAGGAAGCTGGGCAGATCGTTGAGATGACGAGCGTTGTGCCCGTTGACGTGCATGTGGCCTATCCGCAGTATGAGCAGGTACTCCGTTTGGCGCAGGACTCGGGCGCCAAGGTTTCGGGTACTGATTACGCGGATGCCGTGACGATTCACTTGGTGTTTAAGGCGGGGGAGCAGGACCCGTTTTGCGCAAAGATGCGCGAGCTTATGGCTGGCCGCGAGGAGATCGAGGTCGGCGCTTCCGAGTTTGCCGAGTTCTAACGACGACGGCCGGCGCGCTTTTGGATGGACTCCAAGCGCGCCGGCCGTCGTAATTTGTTGTTGCTGCCTACTCGGCGAGTTGCTTCAGCACGTCGCAAGCGATCTCGACGGCATCGTCGATGCAGCCGGGGCAGCTGCGGAGCGGACCCTGGTCCGAGCCAATGCCCTTGAGCGTGCCGCAGATGGTCGTCGTGTTCTTCTCGCCAAAACGCTTAGCGATCTCACGCGACAGCTTGTAGGTCTGCCCCTTGGTCTTGGGGTTCTCCATGCCGTCGCTCATTACAAAGCCCATGATGGCCACGGCGCCCGAGATGGCGCCGCAGGTCTCGGTCATGCCACCCATGCCGGCACCGAAGCCTTCGGTGAGCGTAAAAGCGGTCTCGGGGTCGAGCCCAACGGCGGGCGCGAGCGTGCAGGCGACGGCCTGCGCGCAGTTAAAACCGCGGGCGTGGTATTCGGCAGCCTGGGCCTGACAGGCGGAGGTGTCGAGCTGGGTGGTATCGATCTGCTTCATGGGCCTCTCCTTGAGTGTGGTGTACCCGCCTATGGTACCCTTGCCGGCGCTTTTGCTCATCGAGACCCTAATGCATATCGCATTGTTCTTCGCTATCGAACACAATCTTTCAGATTTGAGACAAACAAAACTGATTAATTTGTCCGATAACCTACTTGGGGGATGGGTTGAGAGGGGTGCGCGGGAGCGGTATCGTGAACCGAATAAAACCAAAACCCGAGCAAGGGAGCAAGATATGAGCGAGCAGACCATCGGTACCACGTGTGTTCAGGGCGGTTATCGCCCGGGCGATGCGGAGCCGCGCCAGGTGCCTATCTATCAGTCCACCACGTGGAAGTACGACACGTCCGAGCATATGGGCAAGTTGTTTGACCTGGAGGAGTCCGGTTACTTCTACAGCCGCCTGCAGAACCCCACGTGCGATCTGGTTGCTGCCAAGATCTGCGAGATGGAGGGCGGCACCGCTGCGATGCTCACGAGCTCGGGCATGGCCGCGAACTTCCTCGCGATTTTTAACGTGGCCGGTGCCGGCGATCACGTGGTCGCTAGCTCCGCTATCTATGGTGGTACGTACAACCTGCTCGCCCACACCATGGGCCGCATGGGTCTGACCTGCACCTTCGTCGCTCCCGATTGCACCGATGAGGAGCTGGAGGCCGCTTTCCAGCCCAACACCAAGCTCGTCTTTGGTGAGACCATCGCCAATCCCGCGCTCGCCGTGCTCGACATTGAGCGCTTTGCCAAGGCCGCGCACGACCACGGCGTGCCGTTGATGGTCGACAACACCTTCCCGACGCCCGTGATGTGCCGCCCCTTTGAGTGGGGCGCCGACATCGTCACGCACTCCACCACCAAGTATATGGATGGCCACGCGGCCTACCTGGGCGGCGTGATTGTCGATCACGGTCAGTTTGACTGGATGGCCCATGCGGACAAGTTCCCGGGTCTCACCACGCCCGACGAGAGCTATCACGGCGTGACCTATGCCGAGAAGTTTGGTCGCGAGGGCGCCTTTATCACCAAGGCTACTGCGCAGCTTATGCGTGACCTCGGTCCCATGCAGAACCCGCAGGCGGCGTTCTTCCTGAACAGCTCGCTCGAGAGCCTGCACGTGCGTATGCCGCGCCACTGTGAGAACGGCCTGGCGGTCGCCAAGTTCCTGCAGAGCCACCCCAAGGTGCGCTTTGTGAGCTATCCGGGCCTGGAGGGCGACAAGTACTACGACATGGCGCAGAAGTACATGCCCAACGGCACCTGCGGTGTCGTGAGCTTTGGCTTTAACGGTGGTCGTGCGGCGGCCGAGACCTTTATGAAGAGCCTTAAGCTCGCTCAGATTGCCACACACGTGGCCGATGCGCGCACCTGCTGCCTGCACCCGGCAAACGCCACCCATCGCCAGATGAACGACGAGGAGCTCATCGCCTGCGGCATCTCCGCCGACATGGTGCGCCTGTCGTGCGGCCTTGAGGACACGGCCGATCTGATTGCCGACATTGAGCAGGCGCTCGAGCAGTGCTAGGCTAGCGTGCGTGCGAGGCGTGGGACGGCTTTTCGGCTGACGACGTCCTCATAGTTCCGATTCCGTAGGCGGGACCCCGATCGTGACCGTTTGTAGGCGATTGGGGTCCCGTTTTTGAGTTGCACGATAGAAAGGATATACATGGAGAAAACTGCCGAGCAGCTGCGCCGCGAACACATTGCCCTGGAGGGCGACACCCACGGTAAGAATAAATGGGCGATTCTGTTCACCGTGCTCGCCATGACCTTTATGGCGTGTCTGGATGCGAGCATCGTGACGGTGGCGCTCCCAGTGATGCAAAAGGAGCTGGGGGTGGGTCTCGACCGCATTCAGCTCGTGAGCTCGGCGTATCTGCTCGCGACGTGTGTCGCCATGCTGCCGTTTGGTCGCTTGGGCGATGTGCGCGGCAAGGTGAATGTGTTCCAGCTTGGTGTGATCGTCTTTACGGGTGGCTCGCTGCTTTGCGGGCTTTCGGCTTCGCTCGAGGTGCTTATCTTGGCGCGTTTCGTGCAGGGCATTGGCTGTGCCGCCGCGATGGCCAACAATATGGGCATCATCACCGAGTCGTTTCCGGCGCGTGAGCGCGGTCGTGCCATGGGCATTCTGGCGACCTTTGTGGCTCTTGGCATGATGTGCGGCCCCGTGCTCGGCGGCGTGCTGGTGGCGAGCTTTCCCTGGGAGAGCATCTTCCTCATCAACCTTCCCATTGGCGTCATCTCGTTTATCGTGGGACTCTACACGCTGCCGCATGTCAAGCCGGAGGCTGGCGAACGCCCTATGCCGTTGACAGAGGCGGCGCGTCGCTGCTTTGCGAGCTCGGCTTTCACGATTAACCTGGCCTGCATGCTTATCGTGTTCGTGGGTATCGGTGCCTCCGAGTTTATCCTGCCGTTCTATTTTCAGGACGCCCATGGCTTTGGCTCCGATATCTCCGGCCTGTTGTTTTTGGCGATGCCGGTCGTGAATGCCTTTGTGGGCCCGCTTTCGGGCTCGGTGTCCGACCGTGTTGGTTGTGAAGCGCCCACGGCCGTTGGCCTGGGCGTGTACGTGTGCGGTCTCTTTGCGGTGAGCACGCTTGACGAGCACTCTTC
Organism: uncultured Collinsella sp.; assembly: GCA_902489775.1. Taxonomy (GTDB): domain Bacteria; phylum Actinomycetota; class Coriobacteriia; order Coriobacteriales; family Coriobacteriaceae; genus Collinsella. The sequence goes on along the minus strand of CABUBH010000001.1, from coordinate 63,823 downwards.
CATCTTGATGATTGTGTGCTGCGTCGCGTTTATGTCGTGCGGCACGTCGATCTTCCAGAGTCCCAATAATTCGCTGTATATGGGTTCGGCTCCGCGTGAGGCGCTTGGCTTTGCGGGCAGCTTGAGCAGCTTGGCGCGCTATGCGGGCATAGCGCTGGGTATTACGGCGGCGTCGCGCATCCTGTATGGACAGACGAGTGCGGTAATAGGTGAGACGGTCACGAGCTATGCGGCGGGTCGTCCGGACGTGTTCCTCTTTGGCTTCCGTTTGGTATTCTACGTGCTGATGGCGGTTGCTACCGTGGGCTTTGCGCTCACATTGGTACGTTTGGTGAGGACGCGCGCCCGGCATTAGCGTTTCTGGGGGGCGTCCGCCACGAAACACGCCCATCTACTACGTTTGACCGCGCGGCTCCAACCATAGCGCAATTGGTAAAAACAAAAGCGCAGGTAGAGAGCCTGCCGGTTTTTGAAAGTCGGGGGTATGGACGTGGGTGTCGGGTTAAACGTAGTAAATGGGCCGATTTCGTGGCGAGCATCGCCGAATGATCCCCCGGGGACGGAGGAAAAGGGCTCATAAAGGTAGTCAAAAGAGCCCCGTCCCAAATTGACTGGTCTTGCGGCTTTATGGTGCGACGAGGCTTGTGGGGCGGGCGGGGGTAGGTCCGTGGTAGACTATCGAACAACGTTTATTAATCGCGCGGTATCGTTGCCGCGAGAAGGGGTTGCGCCATGCAGGAGCTTGAGGATCGTATTCGCCATGACGGCATCGTAAAGGCCGGTAACGTCCTTAAGGTTGATGCCTTCCTCAACCACCAGTGCGACGTTGAGCTGTTCGACCACATGGGTGCCGAGTGGGCCCGTCTGTTCGAGGGTGTCGAGATCAACAAGATCCTGACGATCGAGGCTTCGGGCATTGGTATGGCCTGCATTGCAGCCCAGCATTTTGGCGGCGTGCCGGTGGTCTTTGCCAAGAAGGCACAGTCCATCAACCTCGACGGCGAGCAGTATGCCACGACCATCTATTCCTTTACCAAGCAGAAGGAGTACCCGGTCATCGTTGGCAAGCGCTTCCTGTCCGAGGGCGACAAGGTCCTGATTATCGACGACTTCCTGGCCAACGGCTGCGCGCTCGAGGGTCTTACCAAGATCTGCGAGGCCGCAGGTGCCGAGGTATCCGGCATTGGCATTGCGGTGGAGAAGGGCTTCCAGGGCGGTGGCGATAAGCTCCGCGAGCGCGGCTTCCGCGTTGAGAGCCTAGCCCGCATCGCCGATATGGACTGCGATACCGGCGAGATCACCTTCGCCTAAGCGCGCAACACAAGCGATTGGTATGCGATGTGACAAAGGGACTTTCCCTTTGTCACATTTTTTATGAGGGGAGGTGTTGATATGGATGAGAACAAGATGGGATGGCGCGAGTATGCGCGCTATGCCGAGATGTCGGTCGAGGAGTTGGCGCGCGATTGCGAGGTGCAGGTGTTTCGCGCGACAGGTCCGGGCGGACAGGGCGTGAACACGACGGACTCGGCGGTACGCATGAAACATATCCCTTCGGGGATTACCGTGACAGCGCGCGAGAGCCGCAGTCAGTTCCAAAACCGTAGCAGCTGCCTGCGTAAGCTGCGCGCTGAGCTTGAGCGTCGCGGGCGTCCACCGCGCCGACGCGTAAAGACCAAGGTGCCTCAGCGCTCACGCCAGCGCAGGCTCAATGACAAGCACTTCAACGCCATTAAAAAGGCCAACCGTCGCAAACCGGGCAGCGACGAATAGCCTCCTCATAAGTTGCGGTGAAATAGGGACTGTTTTGCGGCTTTAGCTGCATAAACAGTCCCTATTTCACCGCAACTTAGGTGGGGTTAGCGGGTTGGGTGCCAGACCTCGAGAGCGGTGGGAAGGATGTCGACCTCGATGCGCGAGGCGACAACGGGCTCGCCGTCGGCCTGGATGGGGTAGTCTGGCTCCTCAAAGGTGAGCTCCGCATGGCGGCAGCGGCGCATGCGAACCGGCGGCAACTTGGTATGGTGGCCGTCCTTGGCCGAAAGGAACATAGGCAGGGCTACCGCGCGAGGGACGGGGCCGCAGGCGTAGCAGACGTCGAGTACGCCGTCGCATGGGTCGGCATCGGGGCAGATGCGATAGCCCGATCCATACGTGGGGCCCAGCTGAATCGCCATGATAATCGCCCTCACGCGCTCGGCGGGCGCGCGATCAAAGCTGGCTGTCATGGGGTAGTTGCGATAGCGCAGGCCAAACTGCTCAAGTCCCGAGAGGGTGTAGAGCGGAGCGCCCGTTAAGCCGGTCTTTTTGCGTAGCTCGGTGGTGCCAAGGCCGATGGCGGCATCGATGCCAACCGAAAGCGTCTGGTCGTAGTACTCAACGGTGGCCTCGTCGCTACCGCTTGCGGGGTTCCATGAGCGAATCCGCCCGATGTCCTGACGCTGCAGCTCACAGGTGAGCAGCGCGCCAAAATCCTTGCCGGAGAAATCTTCGATGCCGAGCGTCTGGGCAAAATCGTTGCCGGAGCCCACGGGCAGGATAGCAAGAGCGGGGCGGGCGTCCTCCTTTTGCGTCATAAGCCCGTTGACGACCTCGTGGATCACGCCGTCGCCGCCGAGTGCGATAACGGTGCGATAGCCCTGAGCCTGTGCGGCAAGCTCCTTGGCGTGTCCCATGTGCTCGGTTAGCACCAGGTCAAACTGGGATTCGCGCGCGGTCATATCCAAAAAGCGTTGCAGGCGCTCGGCAACTTCGCGTGCCGCACCCGACTGGGCGGCTGGGTTGGCGATGATGAGCGTGCGACCAAAATCAGTTCCGTGCATGGGGCGACTCCCGGCGTATGACGTGACGGTGCGGTCTCGCTCGGGTCGAATTGCTCCCGATTGTGGCTGCACGGCGAATACTAACGTCTACTCTATCAGGTCGTTGTGGCGCTCGATAGCCTCTGCCACCGTGCCGCCCTCGTCCACAATAAGCGAGCGGCGCTTAGGTGAGATGATGCGCTGGGCGGGGTACACGCCGCGGTGGCCGCCGGCGAGATAGCTGATAAACGCCACGATCACGAAGAAGCCGGCGGCCGTGCCGTGGAACAGGTCGATGGCCATCATGCAGGTGGTGATGGGCACGTTGAGGCCGGCGCAGAACACGCCGAGCATGCCGAGAGCCGCCAGAAAACTGGGGTCGATTCCGACGAGGCAACCGATCCAGCCGCCGAGCGCCGCACCGATGCCAAACAGGGGCGTGACCTCGCCGCCTTGGAAGCCGGCGCCCAGGGTGAGCGCCGTCACCACGAGCTTGATGGCTGCGTCCGCCAGGGTTGTGTTACCAGCGAACCCGGCACCTGAGAGCCAGGTGGCAAGGCCGGCATACTTCCAGGCGTCGAGCATCGCGTAGGCCGCGAGCACCACGAGTGCGCCTATAAGTGCGCGAACAAGGTAATTGGTGATAAAGCGACCGTACAGGCTCTTGACGGTTCGAACCGACCAGGCAAAGAGGCGTGCCGTCAGACCGAAGATAATGGCGCTGGTAACAACGATGACGACCGTTTTGGGCGACATGGCGGGAACGCTGGCGATAACATTCGCCTCGTACTCGGTTCCCAAGGCAAGCGATGTAAAGTAGCCGGTAAACGAGGCGACGAGGCAGTAGATGCCTGCGGTGTAGTCGATCTTGCCGATAAAGCACATCTCCATGCCAAAGAAAGCTCCGGCAAGGGGCGAGCCGAATACGGCGCCAAAGGCCGACGAGATGCCGGCGAGCATGAGGTCGTGGTGATCATGCTTTTTGAGGTGGGCGAGGCTCGAGATGTTGCTGGCGATGGTGCCGCCAATCTGAACCGCGGCTCCCTCGCGACCGGCCGATCCGCCCGTTAGGTGCGTGAGCGTGGAGCAGACGAAGGTGAGGACGGCCATGCGCATATGGATGAGGCGTGTGCCCAGAGCGGAGTCGATGACCAGGTTGTTACCGCGTTTGGCGGCAAGACCGTGGTTCTTGTAGACCCACGCGGTGGCCATGCCCACAACGGGAAGCAAGGCGTAGACCCACACATGGTGCTCGCGATAGTCGGTCGCGATATTCAGCGAGGCCAAAAACGCCCAAGCGGCAACGCCCATGGCGAGCGAGACGATGACGACGAGTACGAGCAACTTGGCGCTCGCGAGTAGGTTGCGGGCGTTGCGGCGCGTGTCGGCAGCCAAGAGATGCTCGGAGCGGGTAAGTTGATGCCTGCCTGCCGTGATGACGTCGTTCAGGGAGAAAAAGCCGCCGTCGTCGAGCGGCTGGGAATGATCCTGCGCCTCGTTTGCGCTTTCGGGTTTGTCGGTAAAAGCCATACGTTCCTCTTTTTGGTTGCATCACGAGCATTATAAAACGCGGTAAACGCGACGAGCCGATGGGTTGGTTTCCATTCTGTTTCGCGGCTTGCGGCCGACAGGTGTATTTGCGGGTACAGGCCAAGTCGCGGTCGCGCGTCGGGGATTATACTTAGACAAGCATAAAGAATCGGCGCCCCTGTTGTGCGCCGTGGCATTAAGAGGTGCATATGACAGAGAAGCTCATTCCGCTGGAGGACGCGCAGTCGATTGTTCTGTCGCACGTTGCTCCGACCGATCTCGTCGAGAGTCCCGTGTGGCAGGCCACCGGTCTTCCCTTGGCCGAGGACGCGGTGGCCGATATCGACATCTCGCCGTTTGCCAACAGCGCTATGGACGGATATGCCGTGCGCTCGGCGGACTTGGCGCAGACGTCTGGCGAGGCGCCGGTGACGCTCGACGTTATCGGACATGAGGCCGCGGGCCATGTGTTTGAGGGCACAATCGGAGTGGGCGAGACGGTCCGCATCATGACAGGCGCGCCGGTGCCCGAGGGCGCCGATGCCGTAGTGAAATACGAGATCGTCGACGTGCTCGATGGCGACGGCAACGAGGGCTCGCACGTGAGCTTCTCGGCGCCTGCTAAAGTGGGGGAGAACGTTCGCTCTGCTGCCGAGGAGGCCCATGCCGGCGATGTTGTGATGCACGCCGGCGAGGTCGTGGCTCCGGCGGGCGCGGGTCTGCTGGCAAGTGCCGGATACGCGAGCGTGAAGGTGCACGCTGCCCCACGTGTGGGCATCATCTCGCTGGGCACGGAACTGGTCGCACCGAGTAAGGTGCCGGCGCGCGGTCAGATTCGCGATTCCAACTCCTCGGCGCTGATGGCCGAGGCGCTCGATGCCGGCGCCGAGCCCGTGTTCTACGGCATTGCGCCCGATGATGAGCAGGCGATTGCCGATCTGGTGCATCGCGCCGTGCAGGAGTGCGATTTTGTCATTACGAGCGGTGGCGCCTCGGCGGGCGACTACGATTTCGTGACGGCGCTCGTCCGGCGCGAGGGCGAGGTGCTGTTTGACCGCATCTCGATGCGTCCCGGCAAGGCCATCACGTTTGGCTTGCTCGGAGGTAAGCCCTACCTGGGGCTTTCAGGCAATCCGGCTGCGGCGTATGTGGGCTTTGAGATGCTCGCTCGTCCGGCGATCCGCAAGATGCGCGGCTTTGCCGAGGGTGCGCGTCCCGTGCAGCAGGCGATATTGACGCACTGCGTGAAGAAGCGCCAGGACCGACGCTTCTTCGATCGCGCCACGGTTTTGCGCGACCCCGAGACCGGTGAGTTGTTGGTGACCGAGGCTAAGACACAGAATTCGGCGCTGCTTGGAACTATGCAGCGTGCGAACTGCCTGTTGCGTATTGACGAAGGACCGTGCGAGCTCAAGGCGGGAGATGCCGTGGACGTTGTTCGCGTCGACCTGCCCGAGGGCGCCGTGTTGTAGGAGGAATGCTATGGAGCTGAAGATATCGATCGTGACGTGCTCGGATACGCGCGATCTTGCCCAGGACGAGGCTGGAGCCGCCCTCGAGGAACTTATCGAGGCGCAGGGCTGGACGGTCGCCTCACATGTGGTCGTGCGCGACGACGTCAGCGAAATCGGTGATGCCATTGTGGAAGCCGCCGATGAGTGCCACGCCAATGTCGTGCTCACCTGCGGCGGCACGGGTCTTTCGATGCGCGATGTAACGCCCGAGGCGACGCGTTCCGTCTGCGACCGCGATGTGCCGGGTATTGCCGAGGCGATTCGCGCGTACTCGATGACCAAGACGCGCCGCGCTATGCTCTCGCGTGCCGTGTGCATGCAGCGTGGGTATACACTTGTCATCAACTTTCCGGGATCTACGAAAGCGGCCCGCGAAAGCTGGGAGGCCGTGAGCGATCAGCTGGAGCATGCGGCCCAAATGACGGCGGGCGGCGGACATACCAACTAAGCGGTTTACCTGCGGCGGGGCGACCAGAACGGCTGCTCCGCTTTTGTTTTCCGCCGAAGCGACGCCAAGGTGCACGGCAACTCGAAACTATATTCTCTGGCGAGAATAATTTCTCACTATCATTATTCTCGTAGAAGTATAATCTGATTGCAGTTTAAAGCCCGCGGTGGGGTACCCGGGCACAAGGTCCGAAAGGGTTGAATATGTTCGATATGGTTTCACGCCGCGGTTTTGTCTCGCTTTCTGCTGCCGCTGCCGCCGGCTTTGGCCTTGCTGGCTGCTCGGGCAACAAGACGTCCGAGCCCGCTGGTTCCGATGCCGGCTCCGCCAAGTCTTCCTCTAAGAAGAAGGCTGTCGAGCTGCAGGTCTTTGCCGCCAACTCGCTCGAGAAGGCTCTGCCCGAGGTTCAGGAGCTCTACACCGAGCAGACCGGTACCACGTTTGCCGACACGCAGTTCAAAGCGTCCGGCGACCTTGTCGAGCAGATGCGCGCCGGTGCTGCGGTCGACGTGCTCATCACCGCTTCCAAGGGCACCATGGACGACGCCGAGGCCGCCGAGCTCGTCGACGCCGACACCCGTGAGGATATGTTCGTCAACGATCTCGTGATCATTCGCGCCGAGGGCTCCGACACCAAGGTCGAGGTCATCGCCGACGTCGCGAATCTGGACGGCAAGATCGCCATCGGCGACGCCAAGACCGTTCCCGCCGGCAAGTACGCCAACCAGGCCCTGGCCTCCGTGGGCCTCTACACCGGCACCGAGGGCGACGATGGCGAGTATGCTCCCGAGATCGCCGACAAGGTGGCCCTGGCCGACAAAGTTGGTACCGCCGCCGCCTATGTGTCCACAGGCGACTGCGTGGCCGGTTTTGTCTACAGCTCCGATATCTTCCGCTACGACGGCATCGAGGAGGCCTTCGTGTGCCCCGAGGATTCGCACAAGCCCATCGTGTACCCGGGTGCCGTTGCCGAGAGCTCCGAGCACGCCGACGAGGCCAAGGCGTTTATCGACTTTTGCCTGACCAACAAGAAGGCTCAGAAGATTTGGGCTAAGTACGGCTTTGAGCTTTCCGCGTAGTGCGGCTTGGCGCGATAATTCCATCGTTTTGTGTTTCACTCCGTCCTTGTATTCGCTTGGAGCTTTTCGTGCTTAATAGATTCCGCATCCTTGTCGCCTGTGCTTTAACCTTCACGCTTTGCTGGGTGCCGGGATTTGCGTTTGCCGGAGACGCTGAGGATGGAGCTCAGGTTGCTGCGACCGCCCATGGGCTTTCCTATGGGATCGAGGGTTTTGAGCGGTTGGCCAAGGGGACCGCTCGTGCCATGGAGGGCCAGCCTGAGGGCTACCGGTTTCCCGTTGACGAGGACGTGGACCTTGTAGTGGCGCCTGCTGCCGATCGCGTTGTGGTGTGGATATCGCCCAAGGCGGTCGAGAAGTATGGATTGGATCCGCAGGACAACGAGTGCGTATCGGGTCTCAAGGCCCTCGTCTGTGAGCTCGACAGCGTAAACTGCATGGGAGGTGCGCAGCTAGGGGACGTGGATCTTCCTTGGTATGTCACGGCGGAAACAACGTTTGACGCCGGCGGGTATACCTATGGCTTTGACGAGCGCGGTGCGGATGGGGACCGCTATGTGGTGATTGCATCGGCCTCGGGTGATGCCAAGGGCGGCGCGCGTTGGCTTGATAGCGCTCAAATGGTAGAGGCATCGTCTGTCGTGTTGCGGGATGAGCAGGGGCCCTTGACCTCTCTGACTTCCTTTTTGGGCGACATCGACTATCGCCCGTTTTGGGTGTCTATCAAAACGAGCGGCCTCGCCCTAGTGATTGCCTTTGCACTGGGCCTGTTTGCCGCGTGGAAGACTATGGGTACCTCGAGTCGCATCAAGGGCCTGCTCGATTCGGTCTTTACGATTCCTATGGTGCTGCCGCCCACGGTCTGCGGCTTTTTGCTCCTCATGCTGTTTGGCCGCTCGACCGGGGTGGGCCGGTGGCTCATCGCGCACGGCGTCTCGATCGTCTTTACCTGGCCCGCGGCGGTCATTTCGGCCGTCGTTGTGTCGTTTCCGCTGGTCTACCGCACGGCGCTCGGAGCCTTCGAGAGCCTCGACACGCAGATGCTCGATGCGGCGCGCACACTTGGCTGGTCCGAGCGTCGCATCTTTACCAAGCTTATGATGCCGCTTGGCTGGCCCTCGATTGCCGCCGGCACGGTGCTCGCCTTCGCGCGTGCCATGGGCGAGTTTGGCTGCACCCTGTTCTTTGCGGGCAACTACGCCGGCATTACCCAGACCATCCCCATCGCCATCTACTTTGAGTGGATGGGCGGCAACACGTCGGTGGCCCTCTTTTGGGTCGTGGTCGTAATTGCGTTCAGTTTCCTGGTCATCCTATTCATCAACATGTACACGGCGCATTCGCAAAAGTATCGCGAGCGCGGCCTGTCCCGCGCGGAGCGCAAGCAGGCCAAGCAGCTGGGCGGCCAGACCGATTCGCTCGACCCAGTCGGCGGAGATGCGCTGCGTATCGATCGCGAGGCGTTGGCCGAGCTTATGCGCGATGACACGGTCGCAAAGGGAGGTCGATAAGCCATGTCGCTCGTTCTGGATATCAAAAAGCGCTATCCCGGCTTTACTCTCGACATTCAGCTCGAGGCTGGCGAGGAGCGCGTGGCGCTGCTGGGTGCCTCGGGTTGTGGCAAGAGCTGTACGCTGCGCTGCATTGCCGGCGTGGAGACGCCCGACGAGGGCAAGATCGTCGTCAACGGCGTGACCTTTTTTGACTCGTCGGCGGGCATCAACCTGTCGCCCCAGGAGCGCAAATGCGCCCTGCTGTTCCAAAACTATCAGCTCTTTCCCAACATGACGGTGGCCGATAACGTATGCGCCGGTGTAAAGGATGCGGGCGACGCCGTGGCGCGCAAAAGGCTGGCCGAGCGCTATCTGGGCATTTTCGGTCTAGCCGATTTTGCCGACCGCTACCCCGCGCGACTCTCGGGCGGGCAGCAGCAACGCGTGGCGCTTGCCCGTATGGTGGCGGCGCATCCGGGCATTTTTATGTTCGACGAGCCCATGAGCGCGCTCGATTCCTATCTTAAGAGCGCGCTCGAGCAGAACATGCTCGACCTGTTCGACGTGTGCAACCGCACCGTGATCTATGTGAGCCACGACATCGATGAAGCGTGCCGCCTCTGCCAGCGCATCTGCGTGATGCACGACGGGCATGTTGAGGAGATCGGCTCCATCGAGGACGTGGTCCGTCGTCCGCAGACGCTGGCGGCGCTGCGCCTGACGGGGTGCAAGAACACAAGCCGGGCGCGCAAGATCGGGCCCGAGGAAGTTGAGGCGCTCGATTGGGGCATGACCTTTAACGTGGGTCGCGAGGTTCCCGATAATGTGGCGTACCTGGGCATTCGCGCAAGCTACTTCCATGTTGACAATCGCGCGGAGCGGGGTCGCAACAGCTATGATTTGCACGTGGCCCGAGTGAGCGATTCGCGCTTTGAGCGCCTGGTGCTGCTGGACGTGCCGCGTGCTGATGCGCCCACGCGTCTGCAGTGGAAGGTCAACAAGGTGGGCATGCCTGTCGACGAGCTGCCGCAAGCAGGCGAGACGCTGCGCATGCATTTTGATGCCAGCAGGATCCATTTGGTTTGTCGATAGCGTCGGGTAATGCTGTCGGGGATATAAGCCTCGGTGGCTTTGTTTTTGCCGTTCGCCAAATGAGGGATGACAAACTCTTATCAATCAAGATAATAATTTATTAAACGACGGCACACGACGCTGTCGTACGAATGTCAACGGTGTTCGCATGGTCGATGACCGTTGATATAGTTACCTTCGACGAGAAAAGGAGGGTGCGCACATGCCGCAGACGACATACATTCGCCGCGTTGCCGCGCGCGCCCTGTATATGGCTCGGAGTCGCATATGAGCAGGTATGTTCACGGCTCCGGGAGAGACGACGCACAACTAAATAATCAGCTGCAAAGCAGGTTCCCCAAAATTCCGGGTTTAGGCGCGGATGGGTTTTCGCCACCCACCGTGCAGCAATACCGTAGCTATTCATTTTTGGTTCGAGAGGGGAACCGTCATGGCTGAAGAATTTGATTTCCATCCGATGTGGGAGAGCCTCGGCATGAATCTTGCCGACCACGACATGCTGCTGGGTGCCGTGGGCCAGATGTACGGCGATATGTTTCTGACGCAGAACAATCGCCCCAAGTCCACGTCCTACCTGGATTTTGTCGCCACCAACATCCACAGTGGCCGCATTAAGGAGATGCTTGACAAGAAGGCGGCCGGCGAGGCCACCAAGATCGTCGGCTCGTTCTGCGTGTACGTGCCCGAGGAGATCGTGCTTGCCTGTGACGGCATTCCCGTTGGTCTGTGCTCGGGTGCCGATTGGGCAACCGATAAGGTCGAGGAGCACCTGCCGCGCAACACCTGTCCGCTTATCAAGAGCTTTGCCGGCTTTAAGCTGGGCGAGGTCTGCCCCTACATTGAGTCGAGTGACCTGGTGGTAGGCGAGAACACCTGCGACGGTAAGAAGAAAGCCTACGAGTTCTTTGCCACGCAAAAGAACATGTACGTCATGGATATTCCCAACGTGCACGACGAGTCGACGCTCGTGACCTGGAAGGCCGAGGTCAAGAAGCTCGCCGCCAAGATCGAGGACGAGTGCGGCGTCAAGATTACGCCCGAGCGTCTGAAGGCTGCCATCCACGCCGTCAATGAGAAGCGCCGCGCCCTGCAGCGCCTCGCTGAGACCCGCGCTGCCGACCCTGCGCCCATCAGCGGTCTCGACAGCCTGCTGACCGTTCAGGCCGCCTTTATGGACGACACACCGCGTCTGACCGGAGCCATCAACGATATGGCGGCTGAGTGCGAGCAGCGTGTCGAGGCCGGCGAGGGCGTGGCACCCAAGGGGACCAAGCGCATCCTGTACACCGGTACGCCCATGGCCGTGCCCAACTGGAAGCTGTTCAACCTTATCGAGAAGGCCGGCGGCGTTGTGGTGGGCGAGGAGTCCTGCACGGGTTCGCGCTATTACAAGGACTTGGTCGATGAGTCCGGTGAGACGGTTGACGAGATGCTCGATGCTATCGCCGAGCGCTACTTTAAGATCAACTGCGCCGTCTTTACGCCCAACGACCAGCGTATGAAGGACATTGTCCAGATGGCCAAGGACCTGCATGCCGATGGCATCGTCGACGTGGCCCTGCAGTTCTGCACGCTCTACGAGATGGAGTCCTTCGCCGTGGAGAAGGCCGCCGAGGAGGCGGGCATTCCGTTTATGCACATCACGACCGACTACGCTGGCGAGGACGCCGGTCAGCTGCAAACCAGGATCGAGGCTTTCTTGGAAACCATTTAGAGCTATCCGTCTCGGCGGCTTCCCCAGGCACCCGGTCTTGCCGTTCAAACCGTCGCTTGCGTACCAAAGTACGCGGCGCTTCTCTTTCACGGCAACCTCGGGCACCTGGGAAAGCCGTTTCCTTGGTTGGTTAAAAGGTTTGTTAAGGAGCTATATGCCTGAAGCAATTGAGCAGCCGTTGCCGTCCACGTTTGAGGAGTTCAACGAGCAACGCAAGGCGGCGTTTATTCGCGTCAAGGATTACAAACAGGCGGGCAATCGCCTGATCGGTTTTCTGTGCAGCTACACGCCGCTCGAGATTATTGATGCCGCGGGGGCTGCGAGCGTGGCGCTGTGCGGCACGTCCGACGAGGTGATTCCCGAGGCCGAGAAGGTGCTGCCGGCAAACCTCTGCCCGCTCATCAAGTCGACGTACGGCTTTGCCTACTCGCAAAAGTGCCCGTTTACGTACTTTAGCGACATGATCATCGGTGAGACCACCTGCGACGGCAAGAAGAAGATGTACGAGCTACTCAACGAGCTCAAGCGTACGCACATTCTGCATCTTCCGCAGGGCCGCGACCGCGCCTACGAGCGCGAGGGCTGGTACGAGGAGTGCCGCCTGCTCAAGGAGGAGCTCGAGGGCTTCTACGGCATCACGATTGCCGACGATGACCTGCGCGCTGCCGTCCGTCGTCGCAACCGCTTGCGTGCGGCCCAGCTCGAGATGTTTGCGCTGCAGGCCAACCAGCCGGCGGCCATGAGCGGTGTCGACCTGATGAGCACCATGTTTGCCGGTACGTTTAGTTTTGATATCGAGGCCTATACGCAGCAGCTGGAGCAAAAGGTTGCCAAGCTGCGTGAGGCCTACGACGCGGGCGAGCGCCCGATTGCGGCGGATGCCAAGCGCATTCTGATCACCGGCTGCCCCGTGGGCGGCGTGATCAACAAGATCGGTCGCACTATCGAGTCCAACGGCGGCGTGGTCGTGTGCATGGACGACTGCTCGGGCGAGCGCACGGCTGCCATGATGATCGACCCCGACGCTCCTGATATCCTGCGTGCCATTGCCGATCGCTATCTGGACATTAACTGCTCGGTGATGACGCCCAACGACGGCCGCATGGACAACACGCTGGCCATGTGCGAGAAGTACCACGTCGATGGCGTGGTCGAGAGCGTGCTGCAGGCGTGCCACACCTTCAACGTGGAAAGCGCGCGTATGCAGGAAGCCGTCGAGGGTGCGGGTATTCCGTACATGAAGATCGAGACCGATTACAGCAACGGCGACATGGGCCAGATCGAGACCCGCATCGCCGCCTTCATCGAAACCCTCTAGCTTCCTCAGGCGCCGGATCTTGCTCCTCAAACCGTCGCTTGCGTACCCAAAGTACGCTGCGCTCCTCTTTCGGGGCAATCTCCGGCACCTGAGAAACCTAGAGCTAAGGCGCCTGAACGCGCCGCTACCTTTGATGTTTAGATTGGAAGAGAGCCATGATAGGGATCGGGATCGATATCGGGTCTACGGCGGCTAAGGCTGCTGTGGTCGACGGGGAGGGTTCGGTGGCGTGGACGTGCGTGCAGCCAACCGGGTTCTCCTCGGTCGATGCTTCCGAGCGGCTGCGCGAGGCACTGGCAGCGGCCGGCTATGACGTGACGGCCGAAGATGCTCGCGTGGTCGCGACTGGCTACGGCCGTGTTGCCGTGCCCTATGCGCACAAGGTCGTGACCGAGATCACCTGCCACGGCACCGGTGCCGTGCGTCTGTTTGGTGACCATGGCACCGTGATCGATGTGGGTGGTCAGGACACCAAGGTCATCCAGCTTAAAGGCGGCCGCGTGGCCAAATTTGCCATGAACGACAAGTGCGCCGCCGGCACGGGGCGCTTTTTGGAGATCATGGCCGACCGCCTGGGCATTACCCAGCAGCAGATGGCAGACCTCGCCCGCACCGGCGAGCCTACCAAGATTTCCAGCATGTGCACGGTGTTTGCCGAAAGCGAGGTCATCAGCCTGATCGGTCGCGGCGAGCCGCGCGAGAACATTGCGCGTGGCGTGATCGACAGCGTGGTCTCGCGCGTGGCGACCATGGCCGGGCAGGCCGCGGGCGCTCCATACTACCTGACCGGTGGCCTGTGCGAGAATGCCTTCGTGGTGGAGCGGTTGGGCGAGCTACTGGGGTCGCCGGTGACCACCTCGCCCCAGGCTCGCTTTGCCGGTGCCATCGGCGCGGCGATTCGCGCCGCCGCCTTGGCCTAGGGGTGTACCGCGACATGCGCATCCTCAATATCTCGGCACAAAAACCAGATAGCACCGGCAGCGGCACCTACCTTGCCGCGCTCGTGCGCGAACAGATCGAGACGGGGCATCGCGCCGCCGTGCTTTGCGGCGCGGCTCCGGGTGATACCCAAGGCGAGCTGGACCGACGTGCTGCCGTGTTTGCCGTACCGTTCGAGTCGCCCGAGCTGCCGTTTCCCATCTGCGGTATGTCCGATGTCATGCCCTATCCCTCTACACGCTATCGTGATCTGACGCCTTCGATGCTCAAGGCATTTGAGCGGGCATTTGCTGCTGCAATCGATCGGGCGGTGGCTGAGTTTCGGCCCGATCTGGTGCTCTGCCATCACCTGTATCTGGTGACCGCATTGGCGCGCGAGTGCGTCCGGGGCGTGCCGGTTGTTGCCGTGTGCCATTCGACCGACCTGCGCCAGCTGCGTTCGCATGCGCTCGAGCGCGATCGCATCGTAAGTGCGGTTCGTCGGCTCGATGCCGTCTTTGCCCTCCATGCTGAGCAGGCTGAGCAGATTGGCCTGGTGTGCGGCGTCGATGCCGATCGTATCCACGTGATTGGGACGGGCTACGACCATCGCGTCTTCTGCCGCGACGCAAGCGTGGCGAGGCAGCCGGGATCGCTTGTGTACGTTGGCAAGATTTGTTTTAAAAAGGGCGTCGAGTCGCTGGTTCGAGCCGTGTCATTGCCGATTGACGATGGCGTCCGCCCATCTGGCTTGGTACTTGTGGGCGGCCGCGGGGACGATACCGAGTACGCGCGTATCGAGCGCTTGACCGCGGCCTCGGATGTGCCGGTGACGCTGGCGGGGCGCCTGGATAGCGATGGGCTCGTGCGTGCCTACCGCAGTTCCGACGTCTTTGTGCTGCCTTCGTTTTACGAGGGTCTGCCGCTCGTGACGATTGAGGCCCTCGCGTGCGGCTGCAAAGTTGTGGCGACCGATTTGCCCGGCGTTCGTCCCTGGATGGAGGCGATGCTTCCCGGTGCTCCCGTGACGTGGGTGGCGTCGCCGCGTATGACGGATGTCGACACGCCCGTGGCGGCCGACCTTCCGTTGTTTGAGTGCGCACTGGCAGATGCTATCGCGCAGGCGCTTGCGGCTCCGCCTTCGACGTTCGAGCCGTCGGCGGTCTCTTGGGAAGCGTGCCTGGCGCGTATACTTAAAGTCGTTGATTTGTTGGAAGGGAGGTTCGTATGGCTAAGGACACCATGAGGCTCACGTCTATGACGGCCGCGAGCGGTTGAGCCGCTAAGTTGGCTCCTGGAGCCCTCGCCCAGGTCCTGGGCGACTTGCCAAATGTGCATAACGACAACTTGCTCGTGGGGTTCGATACTTCTGACGATGCGAGCGTCTTCCGCGTAGGGGAGAACCTGGGGCTTGTGCAGTCCATCGACTTCTTCCCGCCGATGGTCGACGACCCGTTTCTGTTTGGCCAGATTGCCGCGGCCAACTCGCTGTCGGACATCTACGCCATGGGCGGGCGGCCGAGCCATGCCATGAACCTACTCTGCATACCCAGTTGTCTGGGCATCGAGGTTGCCGGTCAGATTCTGGCGGGCGGCGCCGACAAGTGCGTCGAGGCGGGTTGCTCCATCGCGGGCGGCCATACCATCAACGACGACGAGCCCAAGTACGGCCTGTCCGTGAGCGGCTTTGTCGCGCTCGACCGCATGCTCGCCAACAGCGGCGCACGCGTGGGCGATGTTCTGCTGCTGACCAAGGCGATCGGCTCGGGCATCATCACCACGGCCATTAAGGGCGAGCTTATCGAGCAGGACGAGGCCGCAGCCATGTTTGACTCGATGCGTACCCTCAACGAGGCGCCGATTCGTCTGGCCGAGGGGCTCGAACTTCACGGCTGCACCGACATTACGGGCTTTGGCCTGATCGGGCACGCGTGCGAGATGGCCGAGGGCTCGGGCGTGCAAGTTGAGCTTGCGTCGGGATCGGTGCCGCTCTTTGATCAGGTGCTCGACATGGCGCGTCTGGGCATTATCCCCGCGGGCTCCTATCGCAACCAGGACTTCTTTGGCCCGCGCGTGGCTGCCGACGAGGACCTGGAGCCGGGTATGCTCGACGCGCTGTACGATCCGCAGACTTCGGGTGGTTTGCTTATTGCGGCGCCTGCTGCCGATGTGGATGAGCTTGCGCGCCGTCTGCATGCCGAAGGACGTATCGCCGCCGTCGTCGGTCGCGTGTGCGAGCCGGTGCCAGGCGGTCCTGCCGTCCACGTTGTACGTTAACGACACGTTTATTGAGCTATGTACTGTCCTAGAACGATTTATTCGAAAGGAAAAACTATGTCTACCAAAATTGAAGTCAATGCCATGGGCGATGCCTGCCCGCTGCCCGTCGTCAAGACGCTTAAGGCACTCAAACAGCTTGATGGCGAGGGTGCCGTCGTGACCTCGGTCGATAACGAGACCGCCGTCAAGAACATCTCCAAGATGGCGCAGGAGAAGGGCTGCGCGGCCTCGGTCGAGAAGATCTCGGACGCCGAGTGGCACGTGACTGTCGTGACCGCCGGTGCCGTGGCCGTTGCGGACCCCGAGCAGGACGGTGCTGCTTTTTGCGACGCCAGCGCCGGCAAGGGCAAACTCGTCATCTCCGTCTACACCGACTGCATGGGCCGCGGCGACGACGAGCTGGGCCACAAGCTCATGAAGGCGTTTATCTTTGCCGTGACGCAGCAGGAGGAGCTGCCCGCGACCATGCTGTTCTACAACGGCGGCGCCAAGCTCACCGTCGAGGGCTCGCCGGTGCTCGATGACCTGAAGGGCCTGGCCGAGCAGGGCGTCGAGATCCTTACCTGCGGCACCTGCCTGGACCACTATGGCATTAAAGACCAGCTTGCGGTGGGCGAGGTCACCAACATGTATGTGATCGTGGAGAAGATGGAGCAGGCCGTGCGCGTCGTGCGCCCGTAGCGTATTGGTTGGAGTTGCCATGAGGGAGAAGCGCCCGGCGCTTGTCATCACGTTTCCCACCACGGCGGCCGCCATGGGTTGCGAGTCCCTGTGCATCGAGCGCGGCCTTCCCGGGCGAACGATTCCCGTGCCCGGGGAGGTCGCTGCCGGCTGCGGTTTGGCATGGAAGGCGTTGCCTGCCGATGAGGAACTGCTGCGCAGCGAGCTTACCGCGGCGGGCGTTCCCACCGAGGGCTATACCGTGATCGATATGTGGGAGGTCGTGCGATGATCTATCTGGATAACGCGGCGACGACCATGCACAAGCCGCAGACGGTCATCGATGCCGTGACGCAGGCGATGTGTTCGCTTGGCAATGCCGGGCGCGGCGCCACGTCGGGTGCCCTCGATGCCGCTCGTACGATTCATGGCTGCCGTGCCAAGCTCGCGCGCCTTTTGGGTTGCCCGAGGGCGGACCATGTGTGCTTTACGCCCAACTCCACGGCGGCGCTCAACACCGCCATTAATGGCGTGGTGCGCCCCGGCGACCGCGTGGTCACAACGGTGCTTGAGCACAACTCCGTGCTGCGTCCGCTCAACCGCCTGTCGGTAGAGCAGGGCGTGACGGTTGAGCATGCGGGTTGCGACGTGAACGGCGCGCTTGACTACGACGAGCTCGAGCGGCTGGTCACGCCCGGTACTCGTGCCGTGGTGGTGACGCACGCCTCCAATGTGACCGGCAACGCGGTTGACGTTTCGCGTGTGGCGGCCATGGCCCATGCTGCCGGCGCGCTTGTGATCGTTGACGCCTCTCAGTCTGCCGGCACGGCGCATATCGATATGCAGGCCATGGGGCTCGACGTGGTGTGCTTTACTGGCCACAAGGGGTTCATGGGTCCGCAAGGCACCGGCGGCCTGGCCGTGGCCGAGGGCATTGACGTGGCGCCGTGGGCCATGGGCGGCACGGGCGTGCACAGCTTCGATGCGCTGCAGCCGCTTGGGTGGCCCACGCGCCTTGAGGCGGGCACGCTCAACGGTCACGGCATCGCGGGACTTTCCGCAGGTCTCGACTTTATCGAGGCGCAAGGCGGGGTCGAGGCGATCGCGGCGCATGAGCGAGCACTGGCGGATCGCTTTCTCGCTGGCGTGCGCGAAATCCCGGAGATCAAGCTCTACGGTGCCTTTGACCAGCCGTCGCGCTCGGCGATCGTCTCACTCAACGTGGGTGATATCGACTCTGCCGAGATCTCGGACGCGCTCATGCAAGGGTGGGGGATTGCGACGCGCCCCGGCGCCCATTGCGCTCCGCTCATGCACCGCGCGCTCGGGACCGAGCGCCAGGGCGTGGTTCGCTTCTCGTTTGGTTATTTCAACACGGATGAGGAAGTCGACACGGCGATTGAGGCTCTGCGCGATTTGAGCTGCGATTAGACCAACCTTCTGCGCCCTTAGATAAACCGTTTGCGCAACCTTCCCGCATTGTCGCTTATACAGGGTATTGTGAGATGATGGCCCGCACTGGGTCCTCGGTATCTTTGCGAATTGCGGGAAGGTTCCTATGAACAGGATCACTGCTGCCCTCTATAGGTTTTTGGTCGTCTATCTTTCGGTCGCGATGGTCGTGACCTCGATACCCCTTGCGCCCAGCACGGCCTATGCCGATGATACCGAGGCGCTTGCTGTCGAAAACGAGGCCCAAGAGACCGACTCGGACTCTGACGCTGATGCCAAGGCGAGCTATAGCGCGTCGTCTTCGGACGAGGGTAGCTCATCCACGTCTTCCGACCAAACGAATAACGCTCAGGACAAATCGCCCAGCTCTGATACCAGCACTTCCACGTCGAGCCTGGCCCAAGATCTTTCGAGCTCCGCGACCGATTCCGATGCAGCAAAGACCTCGCCTGCAACGGCGGAGCCCCCGTCCGACGACAGCGAAGTCGATGCCCTCGTGTACGAGGACCCTGTGGTCTGTGAGTATGCCAAGCTTATGCCGAACGGCTATGTGTATCCGTGTGATGCTGGCGGAAGCGTTACGGTAGAGATTGATGAAAACGACCCGAATGAGAACTCTGTCGATGGTAAATTGGTGACCAACCTGATCGTTGATTACGGAGTGGATGGGGTCCCCGGATATATTTGTGAGTACTCCTCCAATCTGCGCTCGGTACGTTTTGAGAACAGCTCTATTTCTTCAATTGGACTACACGCCTTTTCTGGCTGCTCGAATCTTGCCGATATCAGCTTTTCCGGTATGACCATTGGGGGCATCGGAACAGAAGCGTTTTCTGGGTGCGGATCGCTTACGAGTCTGAACATTAATGACGTTGCTACCATCGGCTCGATGGACGATGCCGCGTTTGCCTGGAGCGGGCTGCGGTCTACGGGGCTTGACAAGGTCGTTGGTCTCAGTTCGATTCCTGAGAACGCTTATAATGGCTGCAGCGCTCTGACCGATACCGGTCTGGGAGGGAACACATCTATCACATCAATCGGCGTTAATGCGTTCAAAAACTGCTCTCGCCTTGCGACGACGGGACTCGAGAACAATACGACGATCAAGACGCTTCGCGAAGGCTGTTTCTCCGGGACCAATATGAGCGGCGGGCTGACGCTGCCCCTTTATTCCAAGATCGAGGAACTGCCGAGTCGTGCGTTCTATGGCTCTAAGCTTGAAACTGTGTACTTTGGATGCGACCATGTGGTGCTCATTAATTCCACCACGTTCCCCAAGCAAAACATGACTGTCATGGTCCCTGCCAAGATGGTTTCGCAATACGAAAGCGGTCACCCTAAAGAGGTTTGGGAGAGTTGCAATGGCAGCCTGCCCGTTCCCGTGGGCAAGGTGCTCCAAAAGATTAAGGTCTCGCGCGATCCTGACAAGATGGCCTATCAGCAGGGAGAAAAGATCTCGCTCGAGGGCATGAGCGTCACGTTTCAATATCCTCATTCGACGATGGATGGCGACTACGAGGCCCTCATAAAGGAAGAGCTCGGCGAGTACCTTACGGCGACTCCCTGCGACGGCGACGTCTTCGATGGCTCGATGGATGGAGAACCCATACAGCTGGTGTATGACGATGGCTACACACGCCTTGTCACGTACAGCAAGGGCAACCTGCAGCAGGCGGCCTACGAGTATGCCAAGCTCATGCCGAACTACTATCTGTATCCGTGCGACGCAAACGGAAATCTTACAGTAGAGATTGATGAGAACAACCCGCGCGAGAACTCCGTCGACGGTCGAATGGTGACGAATTTGATTGTCGATTACGGGGTGGATGAAGTCGATGCACAGCTCTGTGCCGACTCGACCAATCTGCGCTCAGTGCGCTTCGAGAATAGCTCCATTTCTAAAATTGGACTGCACGCCTTCTATAACTGCCCGAATCTCACCGATATCAGCTTCTCCGGTATGGCCATCGGTCAAATCGGGAAAGAGGCGTTCTATGGCTGCAAGTCGCTTACGAGCCTGAATATCAACGAGACTGCTACCATCGGCTCGATGGGCGAGGCTGCTTTTGCCGGGAGCGGGCTGGTTTCGACGGGACTCGACAAGGTTGTTGGCCTCACATCGATTCCAGACAGGGCCTACGACGGCTGCAAAGCTCTGACCGATACCGGTCTGGACAAAAACACCTCCATTACATCGGTTGGCGTTTGCGCGTTCAGGCACTGCTCGAGCCTTGCCACCACCGGGCTCGAGAGCAATACAACGGTCGAAACGCTTGGCCACACCTGCTTCTATGGCACTGACTTGAGCGGCGGGCTGACGCTTCCCTATAACTCCAAGATCGAGGAGCTGCCGGACAAGGCGTTTTACGACACCAATCTCGACACCGTATTTCTTGCCTGCAACCATGCGGTGCTCATTGATATCGACACGTTCCCCAAGTACAACATGACGGTTATGGTCCCCGCCAAGATGATTTCAAAGTACGCTAACGGGCATCCCAAAGCTGTTTGGGAGAGGTGCAATGGCTGCCTACCCGTCCCGGTGGGCAAGGTGCTCAAGAACGTTGAGATCTCGTGCGACCCAAACAATATGGTCTATGAGCCGGGGGAGACCATTTCGCTCGAGGGCATGAGCGTCGAGCTCGATTACCCGCATTCGGTATCGATTTGGAACTACGAGGCGCTCATAAAGGAAGAGCTCGGCGAGTACCTTACGGCGACTCCCTGCGATGGTGATGTCTTTGACGAGTCGATGGACGGACAGCCCATCAAACTCGTGTATGACGATGGCTATTCGCATTTTGAAACCCAGACCAAGGGTATCTTGCATCTCAAGAAGCCCGCATCGTCACCGCTTACGATCTCCTATGTTCAAGCGAACAATCGGCGCGGATGCAAACTGATGGACGGCGTTGAACTGCCCGATGTTTCCGGAGCGATGACAATCGATGCGGGTACCGAGGTTACTCTCGATGCCGGTGCTCTGGGAATGCTCAATGACAACCTTACTTTTAAAGGCTGGTATGACACCGAGACCGAAAGGTACATCTCCAAAGAGGCAGTCTACACGTTTACGCCGGATATAGACCTGTCCCTCGAGGCGCGCTTTAAGCTCAAGGACTATGCGGTGCACGTCAACGATGCGCAGGCGACCGATTCGTCGCAGGATTTTGCACACTTGAGTGTCACTGCTCAAAACTGCTACCGCAATGCCGGCGAAACGGTTGAGCTTTCCGCCGCCACGGACAACGCCCTGTTCTTGGGCTGGTATCTGGGTGAGAGCGATGATGCGTATGCCGTGAGCGATCAGCTCGACTTTACCTATACGGTGGACGAGGAAGACGTGCCCGAGCATTATGACGCATACGGTCCCAAAATCGAGATCACGCCGCGCTACTGCGCCCCGCAGGCGAGCGTGGTGCTGAGTGTGGACGGAGTCGATGAGAACGGCCAGCCGCTCGGGCAGTTCCTCTCGACCGGTCTGTATGGCATCGGGTCGCGCGTCACGGTCGTGGCGGTCCCGTCGCCCGGGTATGTGTTTGACTATGCGACCGATGCCCTCGGTAACGTTGTCTTTACTGGCGACGATGGTCCGTCCTACACGTTTGTGCTCGAGGGGGATGTGCAGTACACCGCGCATTTCCGCGAGGCGACTGACCCCGACGAGTCGCTCGCGGCGCTTAAGGCCGCGCTCATCGCCGCGATTACCGCCGCGGCCGTTCTCGCTACCATGTATGGCCTGGGCGAGATCGTCGACCCCATCGCGGCCGACGCGGTGATCGAGATCGGCATGGCCGACAACATCGAGGATGTTGCCGCTGTGGGCACCAAGGTGCTCAAGGAGATTAAAGACATCATCGACGACCACAAGAAGCCCAAGCCTCATGGCGACCACAAGATCGAAATTATTGCCACCGCACAGCCCGAGGTGGGCGGCGTTGTTACCGGAGGCGGTATCCACTATGAGGGGACGGTTGCAACGCTGGAGGCTGTCGCCAATCCCGGCTATCGCTTCGTATGTTGGAAAGAGGACGGCGTCGAGGTTTCGACATCTCCTCTCAAGACGATGACGATCACGGACCTGACGCCCGAGGTTGTAAAGATGACGGCAGTCTTTGAGAAGAAAGTCGAGATTACGGCGGTCGCCGAAGCCGATGGCATTCAGGCCGATTTTTCGACAGGCTGCACCGCAAGCCCTGTGACGCAGAGCATTACGCGTGGCGACCAAGCCATGGTCACCGCGAGTGAGGGCCCCGACTATGCCTTTGTGGGATGGTTCGAGGACGGCATCGAGGTTTCGCCCGAGCGTACGTATATCTTTAATGCCGAGGTTGATCGCCATCTGGTTGCACGCTTCCGCAAGGCGGATAAGACCATTCTGGTAAACACCGATCCCTTTGACAGCGCCGAGGTGCTGTGCGATGGCGTGCCGGTCGTGGATGGCAAGGTTCGCGCGAAGGATGGGGACATTCTCACGTTTACGATGCGGCCCAAGGTACGCCCTGACAATCCTGAGAAGACGTACCGGTTTGTGGAGTGGCGTGAAACCGATGCGCAGGGCATCACGATTGCCAACAAGCAGGAAGTTTGCGAATACCGCGTCAACGGCAATGCCCGGATCGAGGCTGTAATGGACGGCAGGGATGCGCATACTGTGCGTGCCGAGGCCGACCCGCTCGAGGGCGGCACCGTTACGCTGAAGCGCGGCGAGACTGCCGGCATGGTGCTCGAGGTTCCCGAAGGCGAGCGCGTGACCGCGGAGGCCACGCCATCCGAGGGCTACATCTTTGACGGCTGGTATCTGAGCAACGGCGGTTCGGATGCTACCTCGACGCTGGTGTCGAGCGAGCGCTCCTATACCTTCGAGCCCATTATCGACTGCGTGATCCAAGCAAAGTTTACGCGTGCCTGCAAGGTGGACGTTGTCGTTGAGCCTGCCGCGGCCATGGCGGGCAAGTATTTGGTGCACGGCGAGGGCTACTGCATTAAGGGCGAGCCTGCCACGCTGAGCATTGAGCTCACGGCCGAGGCGAGCAAACAATTTACCTTTAAGGGCTGGTACGACGCCAAGACGGACCTGCTTTTGGGCACCGACCCCAGCTACCTCGAGTTCTATCCCGAGGACGCGGAATGCACGGTGCGTGCGGTGTTTGAGGAAAATACCTATACCGTGACGGCGAAAGCCAAGAAGACCTTTGTGGAGCGCGGTACGGTTGAGATCGAGGGGCATTCGGGTGCATCTTCGGTTACCTGCGGATACGGCGATACGGTGATGCTCAAGGCGAAGGCCAACGACGGCTACCGCTTTGACCATTGGAAGGATGGCTCCGGTAAGGAGTACGACACCGCCGAGCTGGTCGTTAAGGTTACCAAGAGCGATACCTATACCGCGATCTTTACCGACTCAAAGCCCGAGGTCATGGTCACGGCCGATTCGTGGCTCGGCGGTACCGTGACGTGCAACGGGACCGTGGTGAAGCCTACGACCGATAAGTTCAAGCTGGGGGAGACCCTTACCCTGACGGCCAAGGCCCATCCAGGCTTTTTGTTCTGGGGTTGGTACGTCAATGGTCGCCTGAAGAGCCTTAAGCACGAGACCTCGTTGGTCGCCAAAGCTCGCGGTAAAACCGGGCACTGCGTTATTACCGCGGCCTTTGTGCCTATTGATACCGTCTGCGTGCCCCTCGCCGATCCTGCGGAGGGCGGCACCGTCAAGACGAGCCGAATCCTTGCCGACCGCGGCGCGGAGGTTGCCCTTAAGGCGACGCCCAATCCCGGTTACGTCTTTACTGGTTGGTATACGGCCGACGGCACGTTTGAGTCTGCCGATGCGGAGTTCACCTGCCATCAGGAGCGCACCCATGTGCACGTCGCTCGCTTTATGGCAAAAAGCTATGAAGTCGACGCCACGACGGTAGTCGATTCCGGCACCGGTTCGCTGGTCGAATCGAGCGTCGCCGGCTGGGTCGAGGGTACAGGTACCGTTGAGGCGGGGCACGCCGCCACGCTGACCGCGCATGCGCTTTCGGGCTATGCGTTTGAGTATTGGGCCGATGCCTCGGGCGCCGTGGTAAGCCGTGACAGCACCTATCACGTGGTGCCGACGTCTGACACGACGCTCCAAGCCGTGTTCTCGGCAAAACAATACACGGTGGACGTCTCGTGCGAAGAGAGCATGGGCTCGGTCGAGGGAGCGGGGACGTATGCCGCCGGACAGGTCGCAACCGTGCGTGCGGTCGCCGCCGAGGATACGGCTTTTGTGGGCTGGTTCCGTAACGGCACATGCGTGAGCTCCAAGAAAACCTATCGATTTACCGTGCGTGAGGATACGTCGCTCTATGCCGTCTTTGCGTCGGGTTCGTATGTCGTGCATACCGTTGCTTCGCCTGCCGAGGGCGGAGCCGTGAGCGGCTTTGGTGGCTATGAGGCTGGCGACCGCGCAACGCTTCGTGCGATCGCCAGCACCGGGTATTCGTTTGCGGGTTGGACGGACGACAAGGGCGAGACAGTCAGCGAGAACGCCGACTATACCGTTAAGGTTACGGGTGACGCCACCTATACGGCGACCTTTGCGCCTAAGTCCTACCAGGTCGTTTTGAGTGCGAGCGACGATGGCGTGGGCACCTTGAGCGGCGAGGGCTCCTATCAATTCGGCGATACGGTCGAACTCAACGCTATGCCCATGGGGACCAAGCGTTTTGTCGGTTGGTATGTTCTGGACACCGAGGGCAACAAGTCGCTGCTGAGCTGCGATGCCCATTGTTGGATTAAGCTCGACAAGGATATGGTCGAGGGGCTCGAGGACGACACGCTGGATATTCAGGCTGTGTTTGCCGATCCGTACGAGGTGACCGTTACGGGCGAGGTCGTGGTGAAGGGCAAGGCCTCGAGCAGGGGCTGCCGCGTTACGGGCAGCGGCAGTTTTGCCGTAGGCGATCAGATGGAACTGACCGCTGTGGCCGGTATGGGCTATCGCTTTGTGGGCTGGAGCACCGACAAGGAGGGTACTTCGATTGTCGAGACCGCGACGACCCTCGATGTGACCGCCACGCAGGATATGACGTACTACGCGCAGTTCGAATCCGATGGGCAGGTGACCATTACCGTCACGGGGTCGTCCATCTTCCGCGGTGCGGCCCTTCTGGTCGACGGCATTCCTGCCGGTAGCAGGTCGTACGACAGGGGCGACATGTATATGGCGATCGCGATTCCGTGGAAGAAATACCACTTCTCGCACTGGGTCGACGATGCGGGCGTCACGGTGAGCTACAGCGCGTTCTATATCGGCACCGCAAAGGAGAATAGGCAGCTCACGGCTGTGTTCTATGAGACGGGCTGCGATGTGCAGGTCGCGACGTACCCCAAGGGTGCGGGCTTTAGCATGGTTGCGCTTGGTACCGGCGGCTCCTACCACTCCGCGGCGATTATGTTTACCGTGCCGCATAAGGGCTGGAAGTTTAAATACTGGGTTGACGAGAACGGCCTGCCCGTGGGGGCCACGCCGGTGATCAACCGCGTAGTGTTTGGCAACCGTACCTTTACGGCCGTTTATGAGCGGGCGTCGATGACGGTTACAGCGGTGGATTCGCGTCAGGGCGGGCACGTCGAGGGTTCCTTCGAGGACGAATCTCTGGGCTATGCCGTGACCAACGAAGTCGAGAACGGTGAGTCCACGACCCTGACTGCCGTTCCCGATGCGGGCTATGTGTTCGATGGGTGGTATACGCGTAACGATGACGGGTCGTTGGGCGATGAGCCGCTGAGCACGGATGCAGTTTGGACGTTTGTCCCCGAAGACAACATGACTGTCGAAGCGCGCTTTGCGGAGGCACCCAGGTACAAGGTGACGGCGCAGGCGGTCAACGGATCGGTTGATCCAGAGACTGCTTCGGTCGCTACGGATGGCAAGGTGACGCTTTCGGCGACGCCCGATGAAGGCTGTTACTTGACGCGCGTGACCGTTGCGGAAAAGGCTGGCGAGGACGGTTCGGCCGGCAATGCCTATGACCTCGATATTTGCGACTACCAGGGCGGGGCGTACGAGGTCACACTGAGCGGCGTGAGTGCTCCGCAGCAGGTCACGTTTGAGTTTGCGAAGGCTGCGGCTCCGAAGGTGCTTGCCCAGCCTCAGGATGCGAGTGCTTACGAGGGCGATTCGGTTGAGCTTTCGGTCGCCGCCGAGGCGGGGCGTAACGTTCGCGCCCACGCCGCCGTATCTTCGGGTTCTGCTGCCGACGTTATGCTGAGCTATCAGTGGTATCGCGTGACTGCCGATGGCAATGTGAAGCTGGAGGGCGAGACGGGGGAGACCCTCTCGATTGCCCAGCTCGACAGCGACAGCGAAGGCGAGTACTTCTGCCGCATTACGCAGAGCTACCTGGGCACGGTGACAAAGACGGATACCGAGCATGCGGCGGTGGCCATCGTGCCACGAGAGGCGCTTGTGTTCAACGGGCGCGTGCTGCCGGCGGCGACCGCGCACGATGAGTACCGTGCAGAGATTGCCGGCGCTACGGGCGGCAAGGCGCCGTATGCGTACAACTTGGATGAGGTCGAGGTTCCCGAGGGCATGCAGCTGACGCTGGCCGATGACGGTTCGGGCGCTTTGGTGCTCTCGGGCGCGCCTTCGGCTACGGGTGTGTGCCACTTCAAGATTAGGTGCACCGATGACCTGGGCGACAAGCGTGTTGCACACTTCGCGCTGGTCGTTAAGGCGAAGGAAGCCCCGCTTGCATTTGAGGGCCATGCCTTTACCTACAACGCGACGGCGCAGGCACCGGAGCTTTCGGGTGTACCCGAGGGCTGCGAGGGCGATGTTGCGGTAACGTATGTGGGCACGGGCGATACATTTTACTCGTCTGATAAGGCGCCGGTGGATGCCGGCACGTATCGTGCAGTGGCGACGCTCGACGCCAATGGTTATGTGGGCAACGCGAGTTGCGACTTCACGATCGAGAAGGCCCCGGTCGATATTTCGATTGAGACGTCTGATGTGACATATGACGGCGCACGGCACGGTGCAGCGGTTGCGGTTGCCGGCCTTGATGCGTCCGCCTATTCCGTCACGTATCGCGGCGTCGATGGAACGTCCTATGGCCCCACGGCGCTGGAGCCGTGCGACAGTGGCAACTACCGCGTTACGGTTAAGGTGACTGACCCCAACTATCAGGGCAAAAAGTCTGCCGAGTTCTCGATTGCAAAGGTAAGCCAGGTCATTACGGGAACGACGAGCTATTCGGGCGTGTACGGTGGCGACCCCATTGTGTTCGACAATGTCGCCCAGACGCCCGTGAGCTTTGAGCTTGTTGACTCCGCGGACGACGACGCAAGCCCGATTTCGATCAAGGGGCGTTGCGCGACCGTGAAGGCTGCTGGCACGGCACGTGTTATCGCCCATGCCGCTGCCTCGCGTAACTATCTTGCTGCCGAAGACGTTGAGCTGACGATTGCTGTTGCACCTGCCCAGTTGCTGGTGAAGGTTGACGATGCTGAACGCTTTGAGGGCCAGGAGAATCCCGAGTTTACCTCGAGCCTGGTGAGCCGTTGCGACACTTCGGACGTTAAGATTATGTACTTCTGCTCGGCGAATAAGACATCGCCGGCGGGAGAGTACCAGATCGATGCGGCGGTCGCCGATCCGAACTTCGACGTCGCGGTCGTGCCCGGTACGCTGACGGTCAAGAAGAAGCCCGAGCGCTACAAGGTGACGGCGAAGACGGTCAACGGTTCGGTCGACAATGCTTCGGTTACGGTTGTTGAGGGCGGGGATGCGACCCTCTCGGCAACACCCGACGATGGCTGCTACCTCGAGCGCGTGACGGTTTCGGAGGCCGGGTCGGATGCGACCGTTGACCTCGACATTTCTGATTACAAGGGCGGGGCGTACGAGGTCACGCTGAGCGATGTCAACGCGTCGCAGGTGGTCACATTTGAGTTCGCGAAGGCGGACGTGCCGCGTGTGGTCGCGCAACCGCAGGATGTGAGCGCCCACGAGGGCGATTCTGCCGTGCTCTCGGTCGCTGCCGAGGCGGGCAAGAACGTCGCCGACCACGCGGCCGCGTCCACGGGCTCTGCCGCCGAGATTGAGCTCTCGTACCAGTGGTTCCGCATGGTGAATGGCAAGGCCGTGGCGCTCGATGACGAGACGGGGGAGACGTTGTCGCTCTCGGACCTCGATGACGAGCAGGCCGGCGAGTACTTCTGCCACATCACGCAGCGCTACCTTGGCACTGAGAAGCAGACGGATAGTGATTGTGCTTCCGTTTCCATCGTGGCCTGGGACACCCTTGTGTTTAACGGCGACCTACTGCCGGCAGCGAGCGCCCACAGCACATACCTCGCTACGATTGCCGGGGCCGCGGGTGGCAAGGCTCCGTACGAGTACACATGGGATGAGACGAAGCTCCCCGACGGGCTCAAGCTTTCCCGTACTTCGGGTGGCCTGACGCTCTCGGGCACTCCATTCAAGACGGGCGTTTCTGCCTTTGATATTACGTGTACGGATGCCCGCGGCGAGACCGTGACTGCCCGCTTTGCGCTCGTTGTTCTGGCGAAGCGTGTGAAGCTCGCGTTTGCGGATGGCGACTTTACCTACAGCGGCGCGCCGCAGGCACCCGAAGTAACCGGGGCTCCTAAGGTCTGCAAGGGCGATCTCAAGATTAAGTACTACGGGACCGGAAGCACGCAATATTCCTCAACGGAGGCCCCGACTGATGCCGGCACGTACCGCGCTGTTGCAACGCTGCGAGCCCATGGCTATGCCGGTGCCGCCGCCTGCGAGTTTGAGATTACGCCTGCGAAGCTAACGGTGAAAGTCGATGACGCCGAGCGCTTCGAGGGGGAGGCGAATCCCGCGTTTACCTCGAGCTTGGAGAGCGCGGTTGACACTTCGGGCGTGAAGGTTGAGTACATCTGCGACGCCGATGAGAGCTCCCCGGCGGGTGAGTACCAGATCGGCGCGAATGTCGCTGATCCGAACTTCGATGTCGTGGTCGTGCCCGGAACGCTGACGGTGAAGAAGAAGCAGGGGCCTGTCGATCCCGACCCGGACAACCCCGACCCCGGTCAGCCTGACCCGGGCAACCCAGATCCCGATCAGCCTGACCCGGACCCGAATCCCAACCCCGACAATCCCGACCCGGATAATCCGGATCCCGACAATCCTGAGCCGGGCCCCAAACCCGACCCCGATCAGCCCGATCCAGATCCGAGTCCCGATCCGGACAAGCCCGAGCCCGATAACCCGGATGTGCCTGTCAATTACGAGGTGACGGTCAAGGCGGTCAACGGTTCGGCCGACAACGGTTCGGTCACCGTTGCTGCGGGCGAGAGTGTGCCCATCGCGGCGACGCCCGACGAGGGGTGCTACCTTGAGCGGGTAACGGTTGCGGAGAACGGTTCGGACAAGGGCGTCAATCTCGATATCTCCGACTACGAGGGCGGATCGTACGAGGTCACGCTGAGTGGCGTCACCGCTTCGCAGGAGGTCACGTTCGAGTTCGCGAAGGCGGACGCCCCGAAGGTGATCGCTCAGCCGCAGGACGCGAGC
Source organism: uncultured Collinsella sp. (assembly GCA_902489775.1). Taxonomy (GTDB): domain Bacteria; phylum Actinomycetota; class Coriobacteriia; order Coriobacteriales; family Coriobacteriaceae; genus Collinsella. The sequence continues at coordinate 33,976 of CABUBH010000001.1, read as the reverse complement.
GCCCACGAGGGCGATTCGGCCGTGCTCTCGGTTGCTGCCGAGGCGGGCAAGGGCGTCCTCGACCACGCGTCCTCGTCCACGGGTTCGGCCGCCGATGTCGAACTGTCCTATCAGTGGTTCCGCATGGTGGACGGCGAGGCCGTGGCGCTCGAGGGCGAGACGGGGGAGACGCTCCTCATTGAGAACCTCGATGACGATTGCGCCGGCGAATACTTCTGCCGCATCACTCAGCGCTACCTTGGCACTGAGACGCAGGCGGACAGCGATCGTGCTGTCGTGTCCGTTGTGCCCCGGGATGCCCTTGTGTTCAAAGGCGGCCTGCTGCCGGCGGCGCGTGCACATAGTGCGTACCGCGCGACGATTGCCGGAGCTGCGGGCGGCGAGTCTCCGTACGAGTACACGTGGGACGACGCGAAGCTCCCCGACGGGTTTAAACTCTCCCGCACGTCGGGTGGCTTGACACTCTCGGGTACTCCCTTTAAGGCGGGCGTTTCCACCTTCGACGTCACGTGCAAGGATGCTCAGGGAGAGACGGTGACCGCGCACTTTGTGCTGGTTGTCCAGGCTAAGCGAGTCGAGCTTGCATTTGAGGGCGGCAGCTTCGTCTACAGCGGTGATGCCCAAGCGCCCGAGGTCACGGGTGTCCCCAAGGCCTGCGAGGGCGACCTGAGGATCAGGTATTACGGGACGGACGGCACGTACTATTCGTCGAGCGAGGCCCCGACCGATGCCGGCACGTACCGCGTTGTTGCCACGCTGCGAAGCAACGGGTATGTCGCTGCAGCCGCGCGTAAGTTCAAGATTACGCCGGCGAAGCTCAAGGTTAAGGTCGATGACGCCGAGCGCTACGAGGGAGAGGCGAACCCCGCGTTCACCTCGAGCCTGGAGAGCGCGGTCGATACTTCGGGCGTGAAGGTCGAGTACTCCTGCGATGCCGACGAGAGCTCTCCGGCGGGCGAGTACAAGATCGGCGTGACGGTCACCGATCCGAACTTCGATGTCGAGGTTGAGCCCGGTACGCTGACGGTGAAGAAGCAGGAGCCTGTCAACCCGGGCCCGGTGGTTCCCGATCCGGACAAGCCCGAGCCCGACCAGCCTGACCAGCCGGACCCGGGCAAGCCTGAGCCCGATAAACCGGAACCTGACCAGCCGGACAAGCCGGACCCGGATAACCCGGATAAGCCGGAGCCCGACCAACCGGTCAAGCCAGAGCCCGGTAAGCCGAACCCGGATAAGCCCGGAACGCCCGATTCCGACCAGTCGGATTCTAAGGATCCGGCAAAACCCGGTAGTTCGGATGATTCTGCGGCCGATAAGGCAAAGGCCGATGGCAAGGAAAACTCCGGACAGAAGGCTTCGTCCAAGTCGAGCGCTCAGCAGCTCGCCGATACGGGTGACAAGGCGCCGCTCGCTGTTGCTGTTGCCGCGGGCGCCGTTGCGCTTATCGCACTGGGGCTCGAGCTGCTGCGTCGCCGCCATCCGGGCGCGTAGTGTACTCGCTTGGCAGCCAGATTGACGCTCTGGCAGGATGTAGCCTGCTAAAGCGTTTATACTTGCGGGACGGGTATTTTGCCCGTCCCGTTTTTGTTTCGACCCGAAAGGTGTGCCTATGACCTCATCCGCACCGCGCGGTCTGCGCTCCGACCATGTCGTTACCGTCGGCATCGCTCTATTCTCGATGCTCTTCGGCGCCGGCAACTTGATCATTCCGCCGCTGCTGGCGCTCCAAGCTGGAACTGCCACGCCGCTTGCCATGATTGGCTTCCTTATCGCCGCCATCGGCCTGCCCGTCATGGGCTTTATCGCTGTGGCGCTTGCCGGTACGGCGCGTGAGCTTGCCGGTCGCGTGCACCCCAAGTTCGGTGAGTTCTTTGTCGCGGCGGTGTACCTGGCCATCGGTCCGTGCCTGGCCATTCCGCGTACGAGCTCTACCGCTTTCGAGATGCTCGTGCCGCTGCTGCCCGATGGCATCTCACTCGGCACTGCGCGCTTGATTTTCGCTGTCGCCTTCTTCGTCGTCGCGTTTGCGCTCACGCTGCGCCCCGGCGTCATCACGCGCGTGCTCGGTCGCATTACGGGCCCTGCGCTCATTGCGCTTATCGTGCTGGTCGTGGGTGCCGCCGTGATCTCGCCCCTGGGACCGGCTGCTGCCCCGCAAGCTCCCTATGATGCCGGCGCTGCGGTCCAAGGCTTCTTGACCGGCTACCAGACCATGGACCTGCTTGCGTCGCTCGCCTTCGGCATCATCATCGCCGAGACCATTCACGAGCTGGGCGTGACCGACGACAAGCGCGTCGCCTTCGAGATCTCCCGCTCCGGTGTGATCGCCGGCGTGCTCATGGCCATCATCTATTGTGGCTTGGCCCTTGCCGGTATGCAGCTCGGCACCGTGATGCCCGACGCTACCAACGGCGCTGCCATCCTTGCTCGCTCAGCCTCCATGCACTTTGGCTTGGCGGGCACCGTCGTGGTCTTCGCGATCTTCTTCCTCGCCTGCATGAACGTGTGCATTGGCCTCATCAGCTGCTGCTCGCGCTACTTCTGCGAGACGTATGTGGTCGAGGGGGGAGCGGAGGCTTCCGAGGAGGCCATGCGTCGCCCCTTCGCGATCCTCGCCTTTGTGTTCGCGGCGTTTTCGTGCGTGCTTTCCAACGTGGGCCTCGACATGATCCTTATGTTCTCGGTGCCCATGCTCAACGCTTTGTATCCCGTCGCCATCGTGCTGGTGCTTATGGGCCTGGTGCACGGCTTTTGTGACGCGCATCCGCAGGTGTGGGTCTGGGTCGGCGGCGTTGTCGCCGTGCAGAGCGTGATCACCTCGGTCCGCGATGCGTTCTTTGCGGGTGCTTGGCTGCCGTTCGATGCGCTGCCCCTGGCGGACATCGGTGCCGCCTGGGCGCCGGTTGCCGTGGTGGCGTTTGTGATCGGCCTGGTTCATAGCCGGTTTGTCGCACATTCGAGGAGCTAGGGTTTCTGCGCTTGCACAGGCGGGGAGTCTCCCCTATAATTTCCTTCGCTTTGGGACACGCAAGGTTTAGACCTTAGCTGCTCAACACCTTCGGGACGTGGCGCAGTTTGGTAGCGCGCCTGCTTTGGGAGCAGGATGTCGCAGGTTCAAATCCTGTCGTCCCGACCATATCTTGCGGGCGTAGTTCAATGGTAGAACCCCAGCCTTCCAAGCTGATGACGCGGGTTCGATTCCCGTCGCCCGCTCCATAAGATAGTTTTAACGGCTTTGGCTCTATTTGGTGCCAGAGCCGTTTTCATATACATGCCGGGGACCCCACATCCCCTCCTAAGTTGCGGTGAAATACGGACTGTTTTTCGGCTTTTATGGCCCATGTAGTCCGTATTTCACCGCAACTTTTTGTAAGGGAGGTTTTTGGTACCGCTGAGAGGCCTATGGCTACCGTCTGCCGAGCTTCAAAATGTCTTTTGAAGCTCTGAGCTGCGGCGTCAAGCTTTTGGTCGGCTTTTGGCAAGATTATTGAACGCTGTTCTGCGATAGCGTAATGCTATCCGCTGGTTCTTGATAGTTGTGGGGCTAGTTATGCTCGATAAAGGCAAACATTTTCCGCAGTCATACGCAAGGACGCTGTTTACGGCGCTTGAAATACATCAAAATGGACAGTTGCTCATAACAATTGACCCTTGGGATGAACGTCGTGCGCGCGAACTTATGCAGGAAAAGCTACTGTTCCGTCTTTACAACCATGTATATGCTGATCCCGTTTATTGGAACGACCTTGACGTTAAGGACCGTGTCTTTCAGTTGGCGTCTGCCATTGCGGTCGTTGAGCCGGACGCCGTTTTTTGCGGATCGACTGCGGCTTTGCTATATGGCATAGGTTCGGCGCACACGCTTCTCGATAAGGTGCAAGTGCTGTTGCCGCGGTCTACTAGGCGCGATACGTATAAATTCGTTGAGTATCGGCGCTGGCGGGCGGGCGAAGTGTGGCGGCTCGGTCCGTTTGCAGTGACGGATCCATACCGAACGGTGGTTGATATTGCTCGAACGAGCGCATTTAGGTATGCGCTTGGCTACGTTGATGGATTGGCCCGTGAGTATGATGTCGACAGCGAGGAACTGCGAGCGTATGCACAGGCCAATTGCCGCGGCCTGCATGGCATTGCGCATGCGTTTGATGTGTTCGAGTATATGGATGGAAGATCGGACAACGGGGGAGAGTCCGAGGCGCGGGCAGCCATGATTCTCGCCGGTGTCGCTGCTCCTGAGCTTCAGGTTGAGATTGCTCGGCCAGGAAACGCTGGCTATTATCTGGCAGATTATGGTTGGCAGATGCCAGATGGGTCATGGACGTTGGCAGAGCTTCATGGTTTGGGCAAGTTCGAGAATGATACTCAAAACGATCTGGAGCATGCCGCGGCAAAAACCTATCGAGCAGCCTTATTGCGCGATGCGAACCTGCGTGCCATGGGACATAACGTCATTCATTTCAAGCTGTCAGACACCTACGATGTCGAAGCTTTCGGCGCTATGATGCGCGGTTACGGCATTCCGACAACAAAGCCTTTTGCGGATTCCTGACAGCAGGGACAACCAACTCCGCCGCCTAACAATAAGTTGCGGTGAAATATGGACTATATGGTGGCTCAGAGGCATAAAACAGTCCGTATTTCACCGCAACTTAGGAGGGGATGTGGGTTAGCTGCGGGAGCGGTGTCGCTGCTTGTCGGTTAGCTGCGGGGGCGGTGGCGGAGTTTGTCGATGGTGGCGTCGGTGGCGCGTTCGCGGGCTTCGGCTGCGTTGATGCGTTTGCGGCGGTAGTCGATCATGCCTTGGATGATGGGCTTGCCAAAGCTCACGACATCGTCGTTGTAGATGGCGGTGCGGGCTGCGAGGAGGCAGTCGCTAAAGTCCATATGCGTCCTGCCGAACAGCTTGATGGCAAAGGCGATGACGGTAGGCTCGTCGACCATGACGTCATCGAGCAGCCTGGTCAAGGCCGTTGCAATCTCGGGGCGGGGGACCTTGTAGACGTCGCGCAGCGTGACGGCGACGCGCGTGATGATCTCGGGATAGACGCGGACCGTGCGCGTGGCGACAACTTTGGCGGCGCGCGGCGACAGGACCTCGTCGTCATCGAGCAGATAACGCAGGATAACGGTCTCGTCGATGATGGTGCTACTCATGGATGTCTACTTCCTCGGGATCCAAGATCGAATCGTCGCTTTCTGCAGCAAGATATTCAATCCAGGCGTTGCGCTCCTCGGAGCGGCGATTGGGGTCCCCATATGCTTTGAGCGATCCATAGGCGGCGGTGCCGTCCTTTGAGCGCACAGCGACCGGCTGAAAGGGAAGCTTGCGCATCAAAATGCTCTGCGCGACAAAAAGGCGGACAGCCTCGGCGAGTGATGTGCCCATGGCGTCGTAGAGGCGCTCGGCATGCTGTTTGTCCTCTTCGCGAATGCGCACCTGCAGGATGGCTCGTTTTTGCGTCGATGACATCACTGGCCCCCTTAATGAGCGTGCAATATAGTCGGTCAAATGCGGCATGTGCCGATACTTGAGCATCTTATAACGATTACTTTATTTCGCTCAAGTAAATAACCATTAACTTGAATACAAGCGTAGTACATCTAAAATGAGAGCGCGTAAAAATCTCTGAGGCGTACGCATGTAATACACTCACCTTTATAGCCTCTAGAGAATAATTCCAACCTGCCAAAACCCCTGCAATACACCCGTATTGCAGGGTCTATGCTCAAGTTTGCCGCCTGCAACTGCGTATATTCAACCTGTATACCGTTGGGGAGATTCCATCGATTGCCCGTTTCGCCGCGGGCGTTCGATACGCCGATGCCAGACCACGGGCGATCTGGGACAACGTCGGCAGGGTCTCTCCGGCAAGGGATTCAGGAGGGAGTGAACAACATGGGCAATAAACGAGTCGTAGCCGATTCCTCGCGCTGCATTGGGTGCCAAACCTGTATGGCGGCGTGCATCGAGGCGCACGACATTCCCGGCAACATCGCCGCGCCGCGTCTGCGCGTGACGCGTACGTACGAGATCTCCGCACCGGTGGCTTGCCATCACTGCGAGGATGCCCCGTGCGCGAAGGCTTGCCCCACGGGCGCCTTGTTCTTTGATCCAAAGAACCATCGCATCGGCGTCAACGAGGACAACTGCATCGGCTGCAAGAGCTGCGTCATGGCATGCCCCTTTGGCGCCGTGAGCGTTGCGACCACGCAGGTCCCCGTCTTGATGGGCGACGTTCGCGTGGGGTCGCAGACCAAGAGCTTCGTGCTCAAGTGCGACCTGTGCGTAGACCGTCCGGGCGGCCCGGCGTGTGCCGAGGCGTGCCCGACCAAGGGCCTCACCCTGGTAGACGAGGAGCGTCTGGCAGAACTGACTGCCGAGCGTGCCCGCGCCACCATCGAAAACGAGGCGTAAGCGTTGGGGCGACAGGCCCAATGATTGTCAAATTAAATACCGAGTATTCGGTAGCAGAGAAAGGAAGGAGGGTGTCATGGAGAAGCATAAAGTGATTTGCCCGTACTGCGGTGCCGGTTGCCAGTTTAACCTCTTGGTCCAAAACGGCCAGGTCGTGGGTACCGAACCGCTCAACGGCATCACCAATCAGGGCGAGCTGTGCCTTAAGGGCATGAGCGGCTACGACTTCATCAACGACACCAAGATCTTGACTCCTCGCGTGCTGCACCCGATGATCCGCCGCACCAAGGGCGCGGATCTTGAGCGCGTAAGCTGGGACGAGGCACTGGATTTCACCGCATCTAAGATGCAGGCCATAATTGACGAATATGGTCCTAACGCTGTCATGACCACCGGCTCTTCGCGAGGCGGCGGCAATGAGGCGAACTACGTCATGCAGAAGTTTACGCGTGCGTGCATCGGCACCCACAGCGTGGACAACTGCGCCCGTACTTGACACGGCCCTACTGTCCTCGGTCTGATGGACACGGTTGGTTCAGGTTGCATGTCATGCTCCATCCCCGGTATGGAGGATGCGGGCTGCATTTTCCTCTTCGGCTATAACCCTGCCGATTCGCACCCCATCGTCGCAAGGCGTATCGTGCGAGCCAAAGAAAAGGGTTGCAAGATCATCGTCGCCGACCCGCGCCATATCGAAACCGCGCGTATCGCCGATCTCTACCTTCCGATCAAGAACGGTTGCAATGTTGCGTTCCTCAACGCCTTTGCCAACTGCTTGGTCAACGATGGCCTCTACGACAAGGAATTCGTCGCCGAGCACACGAACGGCTTTGACGAGTGGTGGGAGACCATCAAGAACTACACTCCCGAATCCGTACAGGACATCACGGGTGTCGAGCCCGCGTTGATCCACCAAGCTGCCGAGATGTACGCCACGGCGAAGCCTTCTGCCATCATTGGCTGGGGCATGGGCGTATGCCAGCAGAAGCAGAACCTGAAGACGGTGCACACCATCGCCTCCATCGCCTGCGTTGCCGGCCAGATCGGCAAACCCAATTCCGGCCTCGCGCCCGTGCGCGGTCAGAATAACGTCCAGGGCTCCTGCGATATGGGCATGCTGCCCAACCTGTACCCTGGCTACCAGAAAGTCACCGACCCCGCCGCTCGCGCCAAGTTTGCCAAGGCTTGGGGCGTGCCCGAGGAAAAGCTCCCCTTGGAGGAGGGCTACAAGCTCACCGACCTGGGCCACCTGGTCGACGAGGGCAAGGTGCATTGCTTCTACAACTACGGCGAGGACCCGGTGCAGACCGAGCCCGATTCGGCCGGCATGCGCAAGACGCTCTCCGAGCTGGATCTGTTCATTTGCCAGGACATCTTTATGACGCAGACGACTATGCTCGCCGACGTCATCCTGCCCGCTACTTCTTGGGGCGAGCACGAGGGTGTCTTTACCGCATCCGACCGTAGCTTCCAGCACTTTGACGCGGCTGTTCCGCCCAAGGGCGAGTGCCGCCACGACTGGGAGATCTTCGCGGACCTGTCTACGCGCATGGGCTACCCCATGCACTACGACAACACCGAGCAGATCTGGAACGAGTGCATTAGCCTGTGCCCCAACTTTGTGGGCGCAACCTACGAGAAGATGGCTCCCGAGGGCGGTTACGCCCAGTGGCCCGTCAAGAGCACCGATGTGAACGACCACGGCACGGCCGACATGTTCGCTGGTGGCAAGTTCACCACCAAGGACGGCCGCGCCAACCTGATGGCGCACGACTGGGAGGCGCCCTCCGAGCTTCCCGACGATGAGTACCCGCTCATCCTGTGCACCGTCCGTGAGGTCGGCCACTACAGCTGCCGCTCGATGACCGGGAACTGCAAGACGCTGGCGCTGCTCGCCGACGAGCCCGGCTTTGTCCGCATGAATCCCGCGGACGCCCAGGCGCGCGGCATCAAGAACGGCGACATCGTCTCGATTCACAGCCGCCGCGGCCAGGTATACAGCCGCGCCGACGTGAGCGACCGTATCAACAAGGGCACGGTCTATATGACCTACCAGTGGTGGATTGGCAAGTGCAACGAGCTGACCATGCACAAGGTCGACCCGGTCTCGCATACGCCCGAGGACAAGTTCTCCGCCTGCCAGGTCGACGCTATCGCCGACCAGGTCTGGGCTGAGGGCGAGGTCGAGCGTCAGTACGCCGAGCTTAAGCAGGCTCTGGTGGACGCCGCCGCTCCTCAGGACGTTGAGCCCGGCGCCGCCAAGTTCGACGACGAGACGCACGTGAATCAAATCGTGTAGTCCCGTTCTCGTTGGCTTTTTGGGCCGGGCGTCCCGTACGTTCGGGAGCCCGGCCCGTTATTTTGAAAGGAAGTGGGGATGAACCGCTTCATCGACATCAACCCGGAGAGGTGCATCGGCTGCGGAACATGCCAGTCCGCCTGTGCCGACGCCCACCGGATGCAGGGTCTTCAGGATACGCCGCGTCTGGCGCTCGTGAAGACCGGCGGTATTTCGGCCGCCCTTGCCTGCCACCATTGCGAGGGTGCCCCCTGCGCCGAGGTTTGCCCGGTGAACGCCATCGAGCACGATGGCGATCGCATCCACGTCAAGGAGCAGGAGTGCATCGGGTGCAGGCTGTGCGCCATCGCGTGCCCCTTCGGAGCCATCCATCCCGATGGCACGTCTATCGCCGGTGTCGCAGGCATGTGCGATCCGACGCCTTCGTATCCTAAGTCCCTGAGCAGTCTACTTACGTGGGCTCCCGGCCAGTACACCTGCGCTGTCAAGTGCGACCTGTGCGCCTTCGATCCGGATGGCCCGCATTGTGTGGCGGCGTGCCCCACCAAGGCGCTGACCGTCATGGGCGGCGCGGCCGATCGCGAGCTCGACGAGGCCAAGCGCCTGCGCTCGATCGAAAACGGTCCGGCCGTCGACGCTACCGCTGTGTCCCAGGGCCTGTCCGAGAAAGCAGAAGGGAGCGTAAACAATGGATAGCATGACGCTGTTTATCGCATCGCTTGCCGTCTCGAGCATCGGTGCGCTCGCCTCGGTTCTGCTGATCAAGGCCGATAACGCCGCCAAGACCGCCGGCTGCCTTATCGGCGCCGTCGCCGCGGTACTTTCGTTTGTGGCCGGTATCCAGGCCGTGCTGGGCAATATCGCGTCGGTCGACACCATCGTGTTCTTCCCGTTTGCCCATTTCCAGCTGCTGCTCAATCAGCTGTCCGGCCTGTTCGTGGCGCTCATCTCGGTGCTCGCGTTTGCCGGCTCGATCTACGGTCTCAACTACTTTGATGAGTACCCGGGCAAAAAGGGTCGCGCCGGCTTCTTCTTTAACACCTTCGTGGCGTCCATGATGCTCGTCATCACAGCCGACAACGTGTTTTGGTTCCTGGTCGCCTTTGAGCTTATGTCGCTGACCTCGTACTTCCTGGTCGTAATCGAGGAGAACGAGAACTCCATCCATGGTGGTTGGCTCTACTTTGTGATCGCGCACGTGGGCTTTGTGCTCATCATGGCGAGCTTCCTCACCATGACCAACTTTGCCGGTGGCTCGTTTGCCTTTGCGGATTTCCGCGCCACGCAGTTTAGCCCTGCGGTCGCATCCGTGTGCTTCGTGCTCGCCTTCTTTGGCTTTGGCGCCAAGGCCGGTATCATCCCGCTGCACGGCTGGCTGCCCAAGGCACATCCCGAGGCGCCGTCCAACGTGTCGGCCCTCATGTCCGGCGGCATGATCAAGATCGGTATCTTCGGCATCCTCAAGGTGGGCCTCGACCTGCTCTCCGCCTCGGGCGTTCAGGTCTGGTGGGGCCTTATGGTCATGGTCTTCGGTGCGATCTCGTCGGTCCTCGGCGTGGCCTTCGCCCTGCAGGAGCATGACATCAAGCGCCTGCTGGCTTATCACTCCGTCGAGAACATCGGCATCATTCTGCTCGGCGTCGGCGCTTCCATGGCCGCCATGGCGCTCAACTCTGTCGGCATCGCCGTCCTGGCCCTGATGGCCGCCCTCTACCACACGTTTAACCACGCGATGTTTAAGGGCGAGCTGTTCTTGGGCGCCGGTGCGCTGCTGTACTCCACGGGTACGCGCAATATGGAGAAGATGGGCGGCCTGTTCCGTCGTATGCCGGCAACGGCCATCTGCTTCCTCGTTGGCGCGCTTGCCATCTCGGCCATCCCGCCCTTCAACGGCTTTGTGTCCGAGTGGTTTACCTACCAGTCGCTGTTTAACGCCGCCATGCAGGGCGACAAGGCCGTCATGATTGTGGCCGTGTTCGCTGCCGTCGCGCTTGCCATTACCGGCGCTCTGGCGGTCACCTGCTTCGTCAAGGCTTATGGCGTCTCCTTTGCCTCCGCGCCCCGCTCCGAGGCCGCGGCTAATGCCAAGGAGGTTCCCGCCCCCATGGTGTTTGCGCAGGGCCTGCTCGCGGCCATCTGCGTCGTGCTGGGCATTGGCGCTCCCGTGATCGCGCCCGTGCTGGTCGATGTCGCCGCGTCCGTGCTGCATCCGTACGGTGGCGTGTTTGCCGCCGAGGGCATGGAGCTCATGAACCAGTACTCCGGCGCTGCCACCTCCACGCCCGCGATCGCCATTGCGCTCGTGGTGCTCGTCGGCCTTGCCTGCGGTTATCGCAAGCTCAAGACCGTCGGCAAGGTGCAGAAGTCCCAGCCGTGGGCATGCGGCTATGCTCCCAACGAGCATATGCCCGTCGTGGCCACGACCTTTGCCTCCGAGGTGTCCTGGTTTATGCAGCCGCTCTACACGCTGCGCGACCGTTGCACGGCCGTCTGCTGGTCCATCGCGCACTTCTTCCAGAAGCTCACCGGTGTGGCCGGGGCTGTGGAGCCCGTACCCGACAAGGTTCTCGTCGATGCCCCGCATAAGGGTGTCGAGAAGCTCGCCGACCTCGCGACTAAGCTCGAGGGCGGCAACTACAGCATCTATATCTGCTACATCGTCGCGGCGCTCGTGGTGTTCCTCGTGCTCGCCGTGCAAATGGGTTAAGGAGGGGAGAGCATGAACAACATCGTACTTGCCGTTCTGCAGGGCGTGGTCGTCATGGCCGTCGCACCGTTCTTCTCCGGTCTCGGCCGCGTGATCCGCGCCAAGATGCACAACCGTCGCGGCCCCAGCATCATGCAGGACTACCGCGACCTGGCCAAGCTCTTTGCGCGCCCCGAGTCCCAGAGCGAGGATGCGAGCTTTGCGCTGCGCATTATGCCGCCGCTGTTCTTCGCCGTCGCCTTTATGCTCGCGATGGGCCTGCCGCTCTTTACGGCGCAAAGCCCCATCCCGGTCTTTGGTGACGCCATCACCATCATGTACAGCCTGGCGCTCGCCCGCTTCTTCTTCGCCCTCTGCGGTGTGGATTCGTCCAACGCCTACGCCGGTATCGGCGGCGTTCGCGAGCTGCTCATGAGCGTGCTCATCGAGCCGTCCATGCTGCTGGCGCTGTTTGCCGCCGCCCTGGTGTGCGGTTCCACCGACATCGCCACCATGGGTCAGCACATCATGACGGGCGCCATCGACGCGCCGGTCGCCGTGATCCTCGCCGGCATCGCCTTTGCGATCGCCTGCTACATGGAACTCGGCAAGCTGCCGTTTGACCAGGCCGAGGCCGAGCAGGAGCTTCAGGAAGGTCCGCTCGCCGAGCTTTCCGGCCCGTCGCTTGCCATGGCCAAGCTTGCCATGTCCATGAAACAGGTCCTGGTTGTCGCTTGGTTCTGCGCAATCTTCATCCCTTGGGGCGAGCCCGCGACCGTGGGCGCCGCCGCCGTTCTGGGTGCCGTCATCTTCCTGGTGAAGTGCCTGATCGACTTTGTCGTATGCGGCGTGATCGAGAACTCCTGCTCGCGCTCGCGTTTTAAGGTGCTTGGCAATCAGACCTGGGCCGTCGTGGGCATCGCCGTTCTGGCGTTTGTCTTCGTGGTCGTCGGCGTGTAGGAGAAGGGAGAAACAATGTCATTTGCAGTCAGTCTGTCCCTTCTCGGCTTGGTCGCTATCGCGGCCCCGATGGTGGCCTCGGTGCTCGTCGCCCTGTTCCCCCGTCCGTACGCCAAGTGGTTCAGCGTTTTGGGTGCCGCCGTCTCGACGGTCTGCACCATCGCCCTCGCCGCGAATTTCGCTGGCGCCGGCATGCCCGACACTCAGGTCCCCCTGATCTCGTTTGGGCAGACCCTCGTCATGGGATTCACCTTCGATCGCATGAGCACGCTGCTTGCGCCCGCCTTTGTGGGTATCGGCCTGCTTGTCGTGATCTATTCGATTCCCTATATGAGCGAGAATAACCGTGAGCATCCCGACGCACCGCGTCGTCGCTTCTACGCGTACCTCGCGACCTTCATCGGCGCCATGGCCGGCCTCGTGTACAGCTCGACCCTTTTGGGCCAGCTCGTGTTCTTTGAGATCACGGGTGCGTGCTCTTGGGGCCTCATTAGCTACTACATGACGCCTACGGCCAAGAAGGCCGGCATGAAGGCCCTGATCATCACGCATATCGGTGCGCTCGGCCTGTATCTGGGCGCTGCCATCGTGTTTGCCCACACCGGCACCTTCGCCATTACCGCGATTGCCGGCCTCGATGCCAAGCTCAAGGCTATCGTCCTTTTGCTCGTGCTGTTTGCGGCCTGGGCCAAGTCCGCACAGGTTCCCATGTACATGTGGCTGCCTTCGGCCATGGAGGCGCCGACGCCTGTTTCGGCCTACCTGCATGGTGCCTCGATGGTTAAGGTCGGCGTGTGCGTGTTCGCGCGTGCACTCGTCTCTGCCGGCGAGATTCCCGAGATCGTGGGCTGGGTCGCCATTATCGACGCCATGGTCACCATGCTCTTTGGTTTCCTTATGTACCTGCCGCAAAAGGACATGAAGCGTCTGCTGGCCTTCTCCACGATCGCCCAGCTCTCCTATGTGTTCTTTGGTCTGGGCCTTTCGGTCTTTGGCAGCCAGCTGGCCTTTGATGGCGCCGTGTGCCACATCTTTAACCACGCTTTCGCCAAGACACTGTTCTTCCTGATCGCCGGTTCGTTCTCCTTCACGCTCGGCACGCGTATGCTGCCCAAGCTTCGCGGCATCGTAAAGAAGTACCCGATCTCGGGCGTGGGCTTTGGTGTCGCCGCGCTCGCCATTGCCGGCGTGCCGCCCATGAACACGTTCTTCTCGAAGTTCCAGATCATCGCCGGCGGCTTCTCTGTTGGTGCCGGCAACGTTGCGATCCTGGTGCTCGTGTGCATCATGGTTGCCGAGACCGTCGCCACCTTCGCCTGGTTCCTCAAGTGGATGGGCTATTGCCTGCCCGGCGAGCCGAGCGACGAGGTCGCTGCGGGGGCCCCGCTTCCCCGCGCGATGGCGTTCGTGTTCATCGTACTCATCATCATGGTCATCGTCAGCGGCCCGCTTTCGGCCAGCTGGATCGGTTAGGAGGTAGAACGACATGGGTTATTCGATCGTCAACATCCTTGGCGGCCTTCTGATCGTCACGTCCACCATGGTGGTCGTCTCAAAGAACATCAAGCACGCCATCAGCTGGTATGCAGTGCAGTCGCTGGTGCTCGTGGGGCTGCTCGCCACGCTCGGTGCCACCACCGGTGCGCAGGAGCTGCTTATGTGGGCCGGATCTGCCTTTATCACCAAGGTCGTCCTGGTCCCTTATATCCTCAACCGCGCATACAAGAAGATGGGCGAGCCGAGCGACGCATCGCTCAAGGCCGGCCTTAAGCCCGCGTGGGCCATCTGCATCATCGCCGTCGAGGTTGCGATTTGCTTTGCCGTCGTGACGCAGATCAGCCTGCCCACGGCCGAGGTCGCAACGCCTGCGCTCGCTATTAGCTTCGCTCACTTCTTTGTGGGCCTCACCTGCATCATCTCGCAGCGCAACATCATGAAGCAGATCTTTGGATACTGCCTTATGGAAAACGGCAGCCATGTGACGCTCGCGCTTTTGGCCCCCACCGCTCCCGAGATCATCGAGATCGGTATCGCCACCGACGCCATCTTTGCCGTCATCATCATGTCCATCGTCGTGCGTCGCATTTGGGACGACTCCCACTCGCTCGATGCGCGCGACCTGTCCGAGCTGAGGGGGTAGTCCATGGAAACGTTGATTCTCGCCCTGCTCGCGACTCCTTTGGCGTTCTCGCTGGTCATGGCGTTTTTGCCCAAGAACACGTCCTATAACGTGTTTGTCGGTCTCAACCTGGTCTCCGTCGCAGCCGTCCTGGTGCTGTCGATAATGACGGCCGGTGACGTCCTTATGAGCGGCGACACCGCGAGCGCTCTTGGCCTGTGGTTTCACCTCGATTCGCTGGGCGCCATCTTTGTGCTGCTCATCGGCTTTATCGGTTTTCTTACGGGGCTGTTCTCGCTGCCCTATGTAAAGGCCGATATCGAGGAGGGCTCCATGCCCGCCGATCGCGCCAAGCAGTATTTTGCGCTGTTTAGCCTGTTCGTGTTCACCATGCTGCTCGCGTGCCTGTCCAACAACATGATCCTCACGTGGGCCGCCGTGGAGGCAACCACGCTTTCCACCGTGTTCCTCGTGGGTATCTACAAGAACAAGACGGCCCTCGAGGCTTCTTGGAAGTATGCGATGGTCTGCACCGCCGGCGTGGCCTTTGGCCTGTTCGGTACGCTGCTGATCTACGCCAACGCCGCCGACGTGATTCCCAACGCCCACGAGGCCGCATTCCTGTCGTGCGTGCTGCCGTATGCCGACCAGTTCGATCCGACGCTCATGCGCCTCGCCTTTGCGTTTATCGTGATCGGCTTTGGCACCAAGGCCGGCCTGTTCCCCATGCACACTTGGCTGCCCGATGCCCACTCCCAGGCCCCGAGCCCCGTCTCGGCCCTGCTCTCGGGCGTGCTGCTTAAGTGCGCCATGCTTGTGATCATGCGCTTCTACGGCTTTACCATCCAGGCCGTTGGCGCCGAGTATCCGCAGCTTTTGCTGTTGATCGTCGGCACGCTGTCCATTTTGGTGGCGGCACTTTCGATGTTTCGCCAGGACGACCTCAAGCGCCGCTTTGCGTACTCGTCTGTGGAGAACGTGGGCGTTATCGCCCTGTGCCTGGGTATCGGTGGCCCGCTGGGTATCGCCGCGGCCCTGCTGCACTGCGTGTTCCACGGCTTTACCAAGACGCTTGCCTTCTGCGTGTCCGGCAACATCCAGCACGCCTTTGGCACGCGTAGCCTGGCCAAGATCCAGGGCGTCGTCGAGGTTGCCCCCGCAACCGCCGCGCTCGCTGTCCTGGCGCTGCTCGGTCTTGGTGCCTTCCCGCCCTTTGGCATGTTTATCTCCGAGTTCCTGACTTTTGTCGCCGGTGTTACCGCCGGTCCCATGTGGCTGGTCGTCGTGGTCGCCCTCGGTCTTACCGTGGCCATCTCCGCGCTCACCCGCATCGCACTCAAGTCGGTATTCGGCCATGCGCCCCAGGGCATGGATAAGCATGAGGCCCCGGCGCTCATGCTTATCCCCGAAATCATCCTGGCTGTCATGATCTTGTGGTTTGGCATCGCCACCCCGCTGCCCCTCGTGCACGGTGTGGAGACCGCGACCGGCATCGTGCTCGAGCAGAGCACCGAGGAACTTCACGCGACGCCGATGTACCGCGCTGTGTTCGGTACCGAGACCGCTCAGAGCGAGGTGGAGTAACGAATGATTGAAACTGAGAACAAGGTGTATGCCCGTCGCTGCGAGAGCCATGTCGAGGCCCTGCGCCGCGCCGTTCCGGGCTGCATCGAGAAGGTCGAGTGGCAGTGCGAGGACCAGCTGACGATCACCGTCAAGCAGGACAAGCTGCCCGAGGCCGTCCACTACCTGTATTACGAGCGCTACGGCTGGATTCCTGTGATCATCGGCAACGACGAGCGCAGTCTGTGCGGCCGTTACGCCGTGTACTACGTCATCTCCATGGAGGGGGAGGACCCCGGCTGGGTGACCGTGCGCACCGAGGTCGATCCCGCCAAGATGACGTTCCCGTCCGTGACGCCGTTCGTCCCCGCCTGCGTGTGGGGCGAGCGCGAGCTTCGCGATATGTTCGGCCTGATCCCCGAGGGTCTGCCCGATCGTCGCCGCCTGGTGCTGCCCGACGATTGGCCCAGCGGCCTGTACCCGCTGCGCAAGGACTCCATGGACTACCGCTTCCGTCCCACTCCCGCGAGTGATATGGAAAACTACGAGTTCTTGGCCGATACCAAGGGCAAGGAGACGACGCTTGTCCCCATGGGCCCGTTGCACATTACCTCCGACGAACCCGGCCACTTCCGCCTGTTCGTCGAGGGCGAGACGATCGTCGATGCCGACTACCGTCTGTTCTACGTGCACCGCGGTATGGAGAAGGTCGCCGAGACGCGCCTGAACTATGACGCCGTGACGTTCCTCGCCGACCGCATCTGCGGCATCTGCGGCTGCGCCCACTCGGTGGCCTATGCCGAGGCCGTTGAGCGTGCCCAGGGCATCCATGTCCCGCCGCGCGCCCAGTACATCCGCGCCATCATGCTCGAGGTCGAGCGTCTGCACTCGCATCTGCTCAACATTGGCCTGGCGTCGCACTACACGGGCTTCGACTCCGGCTTCCAGCAGTTCTTCCGCGTCCGCGAGAAGTCCATGGACCTGGCCGAGAAGCTCTCCGGTCACCGCAAGACCTACGGCCTCAACGTGATCGGCGGCGTGCGTCGCGACATTTTGGCCGAGCAGAAGCTCTCCACGCTCACGACCATCCACCAGCTGCGCTCCGAGGTTCAGGAGCTCGTCGACGTCTTGCTCTCCACGCCCAACTTTATTGAGCGTACGAGCGGTATCGGCATTCTGGACCGCAAGATCGCTCGCGACTTCTCGCCGGTCGGCCCGCTTATGCGTGGTTCGGGCTATGCCCGCGACGTGCGCTTTGACCATCCCTTCGACGGCTACGCCGATCCGGATGTCCAGAAGATGCATGCTGCCACGGCCGACACCTGCGATGCCTTCGGCCGTACCGCCGTTCGCATTCAGGAGGTCTACGATTCGATCGACATGATCGAGACCATGCTCGAGAACTGCCCATCGGGCCCCATCCTCACCACGGATTGGGAGTACACCCCGCACAAGTACGCCATCGGCGCCACCGAGGCGCCGCGCGGCGAGGACGTTCACTGGGCCATGCTCGGCAATAACCAGAAGTGCTACCGCTGGCGCGCTAAGGCCGCCACGTACAGCAACTGGCCGGTCCTGCGCTACATGTTCCGCGGCAACACCGTGGGCGACGCGGCGCTGATCGTCGCTTCGCTCGACCCGTGCTACTCCTGCACCGACCGCGTGACGGTGACCGATGTCGCCGCCAAGCGCGACCACGTGCTTGACAAGGAGCAGTTCGAGAACGTCTGGCGCGACAAGTCGCCGCTTGCGGGCGAGGGCACCATCGCCGCTCCGCTCGATGAGGAGGCGCTCTAATATGCTGAAGCTTTGGAAAGTTAACGCCAAGGCCGGCGACGCGACGGTCAAGTACCCGTTTGCGCCGTTCCCCACCAACAAGGACATGCGCGGTAAGCCCGAGCACAACGCCGAGCTCTGCATCGCCTGCGGTGCCTGCGGCGTGGCGTGCCCGGCCGATGCCATTCGCATGGACACTGACCTTGCGGCCGATACCATCACTTGGTCGATCGACTACGGTCGCTGCATCTTCTGCGGCCGCTGTGAGGAAGCCTGCCCCATGGAGGCCATCAAACTCACCGAGGAGTTTGAGCTGGCCGTCATGAGCAAGGATGACCTCACCAGCAAGAGCGTCTATACGCTCGAGCACTGCTCGCGCTGCGGCAAGCCGTTCGCCCCACACAAGGAGATCGACTACGCTAAGCGCCTGCTGCAAAAGGCCGGCGGCATGGAGGCCGAGCAGGCCGCCCGTACCGTCGGTATGTGCCAGGAGTGCAAGCGCGAGCTCGACGCCCTGCGCGCCGCCTCGGCCGTAAAGACCGGCAACGCTGCCGGCATGGCTGCCAACGAGACGCTTGCGTCCGGCGAGCCCCAGGGCCCCGGCATGGAGTATCTGGGCGGCCACGGCGTGAACCCGGAGTATATCGACCGCGAGCTCAACCCCGATGCGCCCGAGATTCCCGCCGGACCTGCACCGGTCGAGGGCATCATCATGGATTTTGATACGAAGGAGGAGTAACCATGGCCGAACCCACGCTTTTGCCCGAGCGGCTTCAGTACCGCCCGACCAAGATCGAGCTCGACGAGAGCATCGAGAAGGCCAAGGCGACCCTTCTTAAGAAGATCAAGCGCTCGGTGTACGTCTACCGTGTTGACTGCGGCGGCTGCAACGGCTGCGAGATCGAGATCTTCGGTTCCATCACGCCCGTCTTCGACGTCGAGCGCTTTGGCATCAAGGTCGTGCCCTCGCCCCGTCACGCCGATGTGCTGCTGTACACCGGTGCCGTGACGCGTGCCATGCGCATGCCAGCCCTGCGCGCCTTTGAGGCCGCACCCGATCCCAAGATCGTGGTGTCCTATGGCGCGTGTGGCTGCACCGGCGGCATCTTCTACGACAACTACTGCGTCTGGGGTGGCACGGACAAGATCTTGCCGGTCGATGTCTATATCCCCGGCTGCCCGCCCAGCCCCGCGCAGACCGTCTACGGCTTTGCCATGGCGCTCGGTCTGCTGGACCAAAAGCTCCATGCCGAGACCACGGTGGAGGCCGCCGACGAGCAGGCCGATATCCTACATCCCGGCGTGCCGTACAAGCTGCGCGTTGCCATCGAGCGCGAGGCTCGCGCCATGAGCGGCTACCGTTACGGCCGCGATTTGGCCAATGAGTTTATGGATACGCTCGAGGGCGCGCCCAAGGGCGATATCCGCGGTGCCATGGCGCTGCTCATCGACAAGCAGGACGATCCGCGCCGCGTCGAGGTGTACTCGGCGCTGCAGGATCTGGTGCTGGCCGGAGGTCGCTAGATGGAGCTCACGGACCGCTCTGGTTACTTTGCGGGCCCCGGTATGCTCGGCGGCTCCTTTGGCGATGCCTCGCGCGCAAGCGACGAGGCCGCCGAGGGCGTCGCCGACCCCTGCCTGGGCCATGCGCCCGACCAGGTGGTCTTCTACGAGCTCACGCGTAAGTTTGTGGAGACTGAGGAAGACGTTCCCCAGGAGGCCTGCGACGTGCTGTACTACACGCTCGCCGTGGGCCACCACACCGGCGTGCTCGACTGCTTTGAGCCGCGCCTGTCGGTGCCGGTGGATGTGTTCTATTCGCTCGTCGATGCGCTGCCGGAGGGGGAGGCCAAGACCAAGTTCGAGGCCATCCGCTCCTTTGGCGAGTGCCAGCTCGACAAGGCGGCGGTGCCGTCGCTGCTCGAGGCCTGCGATGCGCTGCTCGACGAGCGCGGTTTTCGCGGCTCGGCCAAGGCCGGCATCTCGGTGTTCGACGACGACTTTGGCCTGCATGCTCAGCAGGTCGCGTTCTTAATGAAGTTTCGCGATCTGGTTGAGCGCGTGCGCGATGTGTCGGGCGTGTACCTGACGGGAAGGTTGCAGTAATGGGTCGCGTTGTGGATGGATGTGTGAACGGCGCCCCGTTTGCGGGTATCGTGCTCACGGCGGGAAGCGTGCTGCGTGCCGACGATGCCGCCGGCCCCGTGCTCTCCAAAAAGATGGAGGACGCGCCGCTTGCCGGCTGGTACACCATCGATGGCGGTCAGACGCCCGAGGATGACATCATTGAGGTCAAGCGCGAGCGTCCGCCGCGTTTGGTTTTGGTCGATGCCGCAGACATGGCGCTACCTGTCGGCGCCATCCGCTTGCTCGACAAACGTGATGTGGCCCGCAAGTCGATGTTCACCACGCATTCGCTTCCCTTGTCGATTCTGATCGAAGAGATTGAGCAATCGTGCGAAGATATCGTCTTCATAGGGATTCAGCCGGGCGATACGGAGTTCTACAACCCCATGTCCCCGGAGGTCTTTGAGGCTGTCGACGCCGTTTACGACGCCGTGGCCGCCAACGACTTTTCCCACTTTGTCCACTTGGGGCAGGAGCTATAGCAGCGCTTGCCTCTGCTGAATAGGAAAGAAGTGATTGACATGGCAGATTCCAAGGCAGAATATCCCGCTTCCGATTGCCTGGCGCCCGCCGCGATTGAGGCCAAGACCGAGACCGCCGGCGTGACCAAGGCTAACCTGCCGGTCGCTAAGGCCTTTCTGTTGGCAATGTTCGCCGGCGCGTTTATCGCCTTCGGCGGCCTGTTCTTTACGGTGTTTTTGAGCGACAGCACGCTGGGCTGGGGTGCCCAGCGCGTCGTGGGCGGCCTGTGCTTTTGCCTGGGCCTGGTGCTCGTGCTGGTGTGCGGCGCCGAGCTGTTTACCGGTAATTCGCTTATGGTCTGCGCGCTCAAGAGTAAAAAGATCACCCTGGCCCAGATGCTCAAGGCCTGGGCCGTCGTATGGGTCGGTAACTTTGTCGGTGCCCTGTTCATCGTCTTTTTGGTGTACATGGCCGGCATTTATAAGCTCAACGGCGAGGCGGTCGCCAATTCCATGGTGAGCGTCGCCGCCGGCAAGGTGACGGTCGACTGGGTGACGATCTTCTTCCGCGGCATCCTGTGCAACATCTTTGTGTGCCTGGCCGTGTGGATCGGTACCGCTGGCAAGACCGTGGTCGATAAGGTTGTGGGCATTCTGCTGCCCATCGCCGCCTTTGTGGCCTGCGGTTTTGAGCACTGCGTTGCCAACATGTACTTTTTGCCCATGGGTGCCGTGATGCACGCGTGCGGCTATGGCGCCAAGGTTGCCGGCGCCGATGCGCTCAACGCTGCGGGCATTGCGTTTAACCTGTCCGCTGCCACGCTGGGCAACATCGTGGGCGGCGCGGTTCTGGTCGCGCTCGGCTACTGGTTTATCTACGCCAAGAAGTCCGAGGCGTAAAGTACCGTCTGTTTGACGTTGGGCCTCCCGCGGGGCGTTGCCGTGCGGGAGGCTTTTTGGGTCTGGGGCTCGTTGCCGGGCTTTTGGCCTGTTGTGTTTGGCTGATGAAAGGGGTAATCGAGATGGCATCTGCTGTGAAGCGTGACGGTCGCGCCGTGGTGACCACATGCGGGGGATGCTATGCCGATTGCGCCTTTGCGGCACGCGTTGAGGACGGTCGCGTGGCGGCCGAGTTGCCGATGCCGGGGCATCCGTGCGCGGCGCGTGCCCTGTGCGCCCGCGGACGGCATCGCCTGGCAATGCCGTTTGACGAGCGCGACCGGATTTTGCATCCCATGCGTCGACGAGATGATGGCTCGGGGTTCGATGCGATTTCGTGGGATGAGGCGTTCGCGCAGATCGCAGCGCGCTTTGGGGAGATTGTTGACGGGCATGGTCCCCGTGCGCTGGGCATGACGCTCGGCGTGCCCTCGTTCGACCGCTACTGGGCGCATCGCTTTATGCATGCGCTTGGCTCGCCCAACGTGTACGGTGCCGACGGTGCCTGCGAGGTAAGCCGACTTACCGGTTGGGAGCACAGCTTGGGCTATAGTCCCGCCTCCGACCTGGCGCATACCGATTGCATCATGTACCTGGGGCGTTCCATCGTCGATTCGTCGACGATGGGGGCCGTCGATGCACTCAACGATGCGCGCCGGCGCGGGGCGAAAATCATCGTGGTTGACCCCCGGCGCAGCGGTTCGGCCGCGCTTGCCGACCGCTGGCTGCGCGTGCGCCCGGGCTGCGACTTGGCGCTTCTGTTGGGTATTGCCCATGTCTTGATTGCCGAGGATCTGTATGACCACGAGTTCGTGACCCGCTATACCACGGGCTTTGACGAGCTTGCGCAGGCGGCCCATGCTTGGACGCCCGGGTGGGCCGAGTCGATGTGCGACGTGCCGGCCGCAGAGATTGTCGCTACGGCGCGCGAGCTAGCTGCCGCCGCGCCCGCCGCTGTGGTGGACGCGGGCTTTCATGGCGGCATCGGTATCGCGTATGCCAATAGCACCCAGACCGCGCGCGCTATTTGCTTGGTCGATGTGCTGCTGGGCTGCATCGGACACGCGGGCGGCGCGCTCAACCCTCCCACGCCGCTTGTGTTGGGCGACCTCGATCCCGCACGCTTTGCGACGCCGCCGGTGCCATGCGGGCCCAAGCTGGGGTCCGAGCGCTATCCACTGGTCGATCCGGTGCGCGGCCTGTGCACGACCATCGGTCAGTCGATTCTTGCTGGCGATTTGCGTGGACTCATCGTCTATGCCAGTAACCCCGGTGCGGGCTATGGCAATGCGCAGGCTTGGTTGGGTATTTTGCAGCAGCTTGACCTGCTCGTGACGATTGATATTCGCTGGTCCGAGACAGCGCGCGCTTCTGACTTCGTGCTGCCCGACGTGACGTATCTGGAGGCCGACCGCGGTGTGGGCACAGTCGTGGGCGCCAATGATTCGCGCGTGTTCTACCGCAACGCCGTGCTGCCCGTGTTACATGACGACACGCGTTCCGGTCGGGAGATTTTTGCCGGTCTGGCGCAGGCGTGTGGCGTGGGCGAGTACTTCCAGTTTACGTCTGACGATCTGGCGGCTGCCCAGGTGGCGCCTTTTGGGATCAATCTGGACGAGCTCAAGGAGCGCGGCTGGGCCGACACGGGTGTTACGTTGCCGTCGCGTACGGGCGAGCCGGCGATTCCCTTGGATAGCGGTAAAATTGCGCTGGCAAGCGACGTATGGGAACGAGCCGGCCTGGGCCGTGTACCCAACTGGATTGCTCCCATGGTGGAGCCCGGCCCGGGGATGTTTCGCCTCATTAGCGGCAACCGTCCCTTTGAGTCGCATACCTCGCGAAGGCTTGCGGCGGCCGGTGCCGCCGAGGCTGGATCGGACCTGGATGCCGTGCAGATGAATGCCGATGCTGCTGCGCACATGGGCATCGCCGACGGCGAGGTCGTCGAACTCGTGAGCGATATGGGCCGCGATCGCGTGCGCGTGGAGACGACGCCGTATCTGCATCCGGCGTGCATCTTCACCTCGGCCGCTCCCGGCGGGCGTTCGTTTGGCGCCGATGTCGGTGGCGCTCAAGCCTTGGGCGTGGGTCCGCTCGACCATACGCCGTTGCGTTGGGACCCGTTGACGGGCGCTGCGCTCACCCAGGAAAACGCCGTTCGCGTGGAAAAGATCGCGGCACGCGAGGATAATAGCGATTGATTGACTCAGCCGATCGAATTGGCTGATAGTTTGACGTTTGAACGATTGATTCACCTTTGGTTTTGAAAGGTCGCACATGAGCGATAGCCAGAACATGTCCGATGAGGTACGCGCCCGCCTTCGCGCTATTCCTTCCGTCAACGAGCTGCTCGCAGAGTGGCCGGTTGTGAAGGCGGCGGGGGAGACCTGCGACGCGGTGGCGCATGCCGCCGTCACGGCCGAGCTCGACGAGGAGCGCGCCGCCATTCGCGCCGGCGCCGCCCCGCGTTCCAAGCGCGAGCTGGCCTCGGCCATCGAGTGGCGTGCGCACCGCTCCGCGTTGCCGAGCCTGCGCCCCGCCGTCAACGCTACGGGTGTGGTCATCCATACTAACTTGGGCCGCGCCCCGCTCGCGGAGTCGGCGGCAAAGGCCGTGGCCGAGGTCGCGCGCGGGTACAGCACACTCGAGTACAGCGTGGACACCTGCTCGCGTGGGTCGCGCAAGGAACATGCCGCGCAGCTCATCCGCTCGCTTACCGGAGCCGAGGACGCGCTGGTCGTTAACAACAACGCCGCCGCTGTGCTGCTGGTGCTGGCGACCCATGCCGCAGGCAAGGAGGTCATCGTCAGCCGCGGCGAGCTTGTCGAGATCGGCGGCAGCTTCCGCATCCCCGATGTCATGGCGGCTTCGGGCGCCAAGCTCGTCGAGGTCGGAGCCACCAACCGCACGCACCTGGCAGATTATGAGCAAGCCATTACGCCCGATACGGCCATGATCCTCAAGGTCCATCCTTCCAACTATCGCATCGAGGGCTTCCACGAGGAGGTGGGTTCTCGGGAGCTTGCGGCGCTTGCTCACAAGCATGGCCTGCTGTTCTACGAGGACCAGGGGTCGGGCGCACTGTTGCCCGACGACATCCTGGTGCGCGGCGGTGAGGAGCCCACGCCGGCTTCGGTCGCGGCGGGGCTCGATATCGTGTCGTGCTCGGGCGATAAGCTGCTCGGTGCCGCACAGGCGGGCATTATCATGGGCCGTCGCGATCTGGTCCAGGCCTGCGGCGCACATCCGCTCATGCGCGCTCTGCGTCCGGGCAAACTGGCTCTGTCGGCGCTCGAGGCCACGCTGCGTATCTACATGGATGGCGCCGATGTTGCCCATCGCGATATTCCGGTGCTCAGCATGCTTACGCTGCCGCAGGCTCATTTGGAGCGACGTGCCCGTAAGCTGCGTGATCGTATGGTCGCCGGGCTCGATAAGGCTGGTTGCCCGTGTGCCGTTGAGTTGGAGATTGTCGAGGAATCGTCGACCCCCGGTGGCGGCTCGCTGCCTACCGTGGAGCTGCCCACGATGTGCGTTGCCGTGCGTCTTGTTGACGAGCGCCTGACGGTCGACGCGCTCAAGCGCTCGCTTGTCCAGGACTTCGACACACCGGTCGTCACGCGCACCTCGCACGACCGCATTCTGTTTGATGTGCGCACGCTCGTTGGCGACCGCGATATCGAGACGGCGGCATCGACGCTCGTCGCGTGCGTTGAGAAGGCGATTGCTCGATGAGTGAGGTTCAAGCGCTGGTGGAGTGTCCCGTTATCGTTGGCACGGCGGGTCACGTCGACCACGGTAAGTCGGCACTGATCGAGGCGCTGACCGGCAAGAATCCCGATCGCCTGGAGGTTGAGCGCCGTCGCGGTATGACCGTGGAGCTGGGCTTTGGCGAGCTGGCGCTGCCGAGTGGCAAGATCGTTGGCCTGGTCGACGTGCCGGGCCACGCGCATTACTTGCGCGCCATGGTGCAGGGTGCGACGGGCATTGATGTTGCCGTGTTGGTGGTATCGGCCGTCGAGGGTGTGATGCCGCAGACGCGCGAGCACGTGCATGTGCTGGAGCTGCTGGGCGTCACACACATGGTGGTCGCGCTGACGATGTGCGACTTGGCCGATGCCGAGATGACCGAGCTTGCCGAGCTCGATGTCGATGACTTCTTGTCGAGTACCGTGTTTGCGGACGCGCCGATCGTGCCCGTGTCGTCCAAGACCGGCGCGGGGATCGATGACCTGCTGGCTGCGCTCGACGAGCAGGTTGCCGCTTGCTGGGATTCCTGCCGCGACCGTGCCGAGCGCACCGATGCCGCGCCGCGTCTGCCCATCGACCGCTGCTTTACGATCAAGGGCGCCGGTACCGTGGTGACGGGAACGTTGCACGATGCGCCCGTCGCGGTGGGGGATGAGCTCGTCGCGCTGCCGTCGCGTACGGTCTGTCGCGTGCGCGGGATTCAGGTGCATGGCGATACGCCGCGAGCACTGCCCGGACAGCGCGTGGCGCTCAACTTGGTGGGCGATGGTGTCGCCGCGCTCGATCGCGGTGAGATGCTGGGTGTGGCGGGCCGCTTTGGCCAGACACTGCGCTTTATGATGGCGTTTACGTATTTGGGCCGCGAGGGTGCCAAACCGCGCGTGCTCGAGTCGGGTGCGCGCGTGCACGTGATGGCGGGTACGGCCGAGGTCGTCGGTCGCATCATGTTCATGGAGGGCGAGGCCCCCATGGCAGTGGGCGAGACCCGTATTGTTCAGGTGCGCTTGGATAACTCGCTGCCGCTACGTGCCGGGGATCATGCCGTGGTGCTGTCCTATTCGCCCGTGATGCTTATTGGCGGCGGGCGTGTGCTGCTTTCGCGCTGCCGTCGCTCGCGCGAGCTTGCCGAAGGAGAGCGTGCGCTGTATGCGGCGATCGAGTCCGGCGATATCGCGGGCGGTGTGGGCGCTTGGCTGGCGCTGCAGACGCTGCCGGTTACGGCGGTTGATGTTGCCGAGGCTTTGGATCTTGGTGTCGGCGAGGCCGATGCCGCACTGCGCGGATTGGTGGCGCAGGGCTCCGTTCGCAAGCTTGCCGCGGGCGATGCGGGCCTCTTGGCGGACGCCGTGGTGCTCGACGCCGCGATGGATGCACTGGCGGCGACCCTGTCAGCCATGCACGCGGCGGCTCCCAAGGAGACGGGCTTTACGCCCGGCGCGGTCGCCCATGCCGCCTGGCCCGCTGCGAATGAAGCCGTTGCCGCGGCTCTGATTGCCGAGGGCTGCTCGCGTGGCGTGTGCGCCGCCGAGGGCGCCGAAGTGTTCGACCCGCACTCCGCTGCCGCCGCGGCGCGTGTGGTGCGCGAGGCCTGTGAACGTATCGTTGCCTTGCTGGACGAAGCCGGCCTCGATGCGCCGACGTTGCCCGAGGTGGGCGAGCAGTTGCAGCTCGATCGCGACACCATGACGCGCGCCCTGCGCGAGCTTTCGCTCAACCGCTCAATCGTCAAGGTCGAGCACGACGTGGCCCTGTCCGCCGCTGCCGAGGCCCATGCGCGCGAGCTCATCGCCGAAGCCATCGCTGATGCCGGCGGCGCTGCTACCACGAGCGTCCTGCGCGAGGCCCTGGGCGTGTCGCGCAAACGTGCTATCAGCATCCTGGAACATCTAGACGCCGTGCGCTTTACGGTGCTCGACAAGGATGCCGGCGGCCTGAGGTCCCTGCGCTAGGCCGGTCATTCGCTCCCGCCTCCTCAGTTGCGGTGAAATAGTTCCTATTTGGAGGCTTTGGCAGCAAATACAGGAACTATTCCACCGCAACTTCTTGTTCGTCTTTTTGGGATGGAGCCGTTTCGGTTTGGTAAAATACCGCCGCACTTGGGAACGGATGGGCTCCGGTGGGCTCCGCGGTCCTCAAAACCGTTGCGAGGCGTGCAAAACGTCTTGGATGTGTTCGATTCACATACGTTCCCGCCATACGCTACCAGCGCTTTTGTGCTCGCGGTCTTGCTGCGTGCCGCAAAGGCGCTGTTTTGTTTTTGCACGAGCTTGTCGTAACGTCGTTATTTCGATGACGGTATTTAGCTTCGTGCACCAGGTTTCGAGCATGCCGATGGAGGTGTTTTGCCGTATGACTACCGTAAGACGGGCCGATCTTTCTTGCGTCGTCCAAGCGGGTGGGCTGTCGTCGCGCATGGGCTGCGACAAGGCACGAATGCCGTTTTGCGGTAAGCCCCTGATCGAGCGCGTGCTGGAGCGGCTCGCCCTGGTCTGCAGCGAGCTTGTTGTGACGACTTCGCGTCCTGACGAGCTCGCCTATCTTGAGAAGCACGAGTTCGGCGGAATGACACCGCGCGTAGTCATGGATGTCGACGGCCCTGCCGGTGCCATGCGTGGCATCGCGAGCTCGCTGGCTGCCGCTCGGCTGCCGCTCGTGGCGATCGTCGCCTGCGACATGCCGTTCGTCTCACCAGAACTAATCGGCGCGCTTGCTGATCTGGTCGAAGAAGGCCCGCTCGACGTATGCGTCCCGCGCGAGGAGCGGGGGATTGAGCCATTGTGCGCCGTGTGGCGCCGCGAAGCATGCGTTCCGGTGGCTCGCGAGCTCCTCGCCAGCGATCGCCAACGCATTCGTTGTCTAATCGACCGAGTGAACGCCGGCTATCTAGACGAGCCGCATATTATCGAGGCTGCTGGGTCGTTACTCTGCTTCGAAAACGTCAATACGCCCGAGGAGTTTGCGGCAGCCGAGCTGCTTGCCTAGACGATGGGAGTTTCCATGTCTCACGATATCTGCCCCGACACCGGGGAACCTTGCACTTGTGACGGCTCTGAGCCCTGCACCTGCGGCTGTGGCGGTTGCGGACATACGGCCGAGGAGGAGGCCGCGGCTGCAGCGTATCGCGAGTCGCATCGCGAGGCCCCGTCCGCTGATGCCCTCGACCACGAGCGCAAGATTATCGTGTCGTTCGACAGCACCTTCGATGTGATGGAATGCGAGCAGCTGTGCCTTGCCGCCGGTGTGCCCGGGCGCATTATGCCTTTGCCGGGCTCCATTACCGCCGGCTGCGGTCTGTGCTGGGCCATGCCGTTCTCGGGCGACGCCCTCGCCGCCTTCCGCGCTGCCACCGAAGGCCGCATAACCCCCGCCGACTACCATCAGCTCGTCCTCTAGCCACCACACCACCACAAAGGTGCCTGTCCCCAATGTGGTGGTTTGGAACACGTGGACGAAACAGGTTTGAAACACAGGTTTCGCACGTCAGGCACTCAAAAACGCTTCTACCTGCATCGTAATCAAAACGAAACATCCGCTCGTCGGCTTATGCGAAACTTTGCCGCAACAGTGCGATATTATCCATACTCGATAAAGCTCGCGGCGCATGGGGCGCCTCGAACGACACTTTTCTTTTCCATCAATTGGAGGAAGCATGAGCTACACGCAGAAAGTTCTCGAAGAGCTCAAGGCCCGCTATCCCGAGCAGCCTGAGTTCATCCAGGCCGCGACCGAGATTCTCGGCACCATCCAGCCGGCGCTCGACGCCCATCCCGAGTACGAGGAGGCCGCCCTGCTTGAGCGTCTCGTCGAGCCCGAGCGCATCGTCATGTTCCGTGTTCCCTGGGTCGACGACCACGGCAAGGTTCAGGTCAACCGCGGTTACCGCGTCGAGTTCAACTCTGCCATTGGACCCTACAAGGGCGGCCTGCGCTTTAACCCGACGGTCACCCTGGGTATGCTTAAGTTCCTGGGTCTGGAGCAGATCCTCAAGAACAGCCTGACCACCCTTCCCATGGGCGGCGGCAAGGGCGGCTCCGACTTTGACCCCAAGGGCAAGTCCAACAACGAGATCATGCACTTCTGCCAGTCCTTCATGACCGAGCTCTATCGCCACATTGGCCCCAACACCGACGTTCCCGCCGGCGACCTGGGCGTTGGCGGCCGCGAGGTTGCCTACCTGTTCGGTCAGTACAAGCGTCTGACCAACGAGTGGACCGGCGTTCTTACCGGCAAGGGCCTCTCCTTTGGCGGCTCGCTCGCCCGTACCGAGGCCACCGGTTACGGTCTGGCCTACTTTGTGGACGAGTACCTCAAGAGCCGCGGCGACTCCTTCGAGGGCAAGAACGTCGTCGTTCACGGCTCCGGCAACGTCGCTATCTACGCGGTCCAGAAGGTCACTCAGCTCGGCGGCAAGGTGCTCGCCTGCTCCGATACCCACGGCTGGGTCGAGGATCCCGACGGCATCGACTACACCGTGCTCGAGCTCATCTACAACAAGAAGCGCTCTGGCCACGACAAGGGCGTTACGCTCGCTATGTACGTTGACGAGAGGCCCAGCGCCGTGTGGCACGAGGGCGACGGCCGCGGCGTGTGGCAGCTGCCCTGCGACATCGCGCTGCCCTGCGCTCGCGAGAACACGCTGCTGCTCGAGGACGCCCAGGCGCTCGTCGCCAACGGCTGCACGGTGGTCGGCGAGGGCGCGAACATGCCTACGACCATCGAGGCCACGACCTACTTCCAGGAGAACGGCGTCGCCTTTATGCCCGGCAAGGCTGCCAACGCCGGCGGCGTGCTCGTATCCGGCCTGGAGATGAGCCAGAATGCCGAGCACCTGTCCTGGACCTTCGAGGAGGTCGACGGCAAGCTCGAGCAGCTCATGCGCGGCATGTTCCACAACGTGGACGACACCGCCAAGGAGTATAGCCAGGAGGGCAACTTCGTCATGGGCGCCAACATCGCCGGCTTCCTGAAGGTCGCCGACGCCATGCTCGCCCAGGGCGTCTGCTAAATCTTCGCTCGACATAGCATGTGATGAGGCTCCCAGCCATTCCGGCTGGGAGCCTTTTCTATCCCGGAGGACTCCTCATAACTTGCGGTGATATACGGACTGTTTAGCGTCCCAGAACGGCTAATCAGTCCGTATATCACCGCAAGTTATGGATGGGTGGGTGGATTTTGTCCTAAAACGGTGTGCGGCCCCTCGTTTGGTACACTTAAAAGTACTGGACAAGTGAAGAGATGGGGGAGAACGTGCTCAAGTTCGGTACCTACGTCCGTGTTGGAAACGCGGCCGAAGCCTATGAGCTCTTACAGAAGAACCGCAACAACAAGATTGTGGGCGGCGGCATCTGGATGCGCCTGGGTTCGCGTCGCGTGGCGACGGCGATTGACCTTTCGGCCTGCGGACTCGATCAGATCGAGGAGACCGAGACCGAGTTTCGCATCGGTGCCATGTGCACCCTGCGCCAGCTCGAGCGTCATGCCGGGCTCAACGCGCTTGTCAACAATGTCTTTGAGTTCGCCGTCCACGACATCGTGGGCGTGCAGCTGCGCAATACCGCCACGGTGGGCGGCAGCATCTACGGCCGCTTTGGCTTCTCGGACGTTCTCTCCGCCTTTCTCGCGCTCGATTCCTATGTTGAGTTGACGGGCGCCGGCCGCGTGCCGCTCGCGGAGTTCGTTGACATGGGCTACGTGCGCGACGTTATCGAGCATGTCGTGGTCGTCAAGCACGATTACCGTGCGAGCTACGAGGCCGTGCGCAAGGCCGCGACCGACTTTCCCTCGCTGAACGTTACCGCCGCCTGGTGGGACAACACCTGGCACGTCACTGTGGGTGCCCGCCCGCTGCGCGCGACCCTGCTGCAGGGCGAGGCGTGCGGCCTTACCAACGAGCATCCTTCCGAGGACGAGCTGCGTGCCCTGGCCGCGTCCGTACGCGCGCTGAGCTACGGCACCAACCTGTGGGGCTCGGCCGACTACCGTCGCCGCATCTCGGCCCCGCTCGCCATCCAGGCCGTGCGCCGCGCCGCCGGCATCGAGCTTTCTGCCGCGCTTGCCCGCGAGCTCGAGACCGTGCAGGTCCCCAAGTTTGCCACGGACGAGTATTCCTGCCGCCGCGTGCCCGGCGTCGATTCTAGCGAGGTGCGCTAATGGCTGCCAAACTCATCGATCTTTCCTTTACGCTCAACGGCCGTAAGGTCAAGGTTCAGATTGCCCCCGACACCATGCTCTTTGCGCTGCTGCGCGAGCAGGGCTGCGCGTCGGTGCGCTGTGCCTGCGAGACCACCAACTGCGGCCTGTGCACAGTGTGGCTCGACGGCGACCCGGTGCTGAGCTGCTCGGTTCCCGCCGTGCGCGTCGAGGGCCGCTCCATCACTACGCTCGAGGGCCTCAAGGCCGAGTCCGAGGCGCTCGCCCGCGCAATGGCTGCCGAAGGCGCCGAGCAGTGTGGTTTTTGCGCTCCCGGCCTCATCATGAACGTGCTGGCGCTCGCCCGTGCCGCCAAGGAGGACCCGAGCCTTGTTGCCACGCGCGAGGAGCTCTCGCGCCAGCTCGCCGGCAACCTCTGCCGCTGCAGCGGCTATGAGAGCCAGCTGCGCGCCATCGTCCGCTTCCTCAACGAGTCTGGCGTGCAGGTGGGCTTCGAGATGCCCGAGCTGCCGGTCAACGACACCAGCTGCGACGGCGTCGCGTACAAGCAGATTACCCACAAGCAGCCCAAGAAGGACTCGAAGGCCCTGCTCGAGGGTCGTCCCGTCTACACGGGCGACATGGTGCCCGCCGGCGCGCTCATCGTCAAGCTCAAGCGCAGCCCCTATGCCCGCGCCAAGATCCGCTCCATCGACACGTCGCGTGCCCTGAAGGTGCCCGGCGTGGTGGGCGTCTACACCTACGAGGACGTGCCCAAGCGCCGCTTTACCATCGCCGGCCAGAGCTATCCGCAGCCTTCGCCCTACGACCGTCTGATTCTTGAGAACCTGGTGCGCTACCAAAACGAGGAGGTGGCGATCGTCGCCGCCGAGACTGAGGAGGCCGCCGACAAGGCGCTCAAGCTCATCAAGGTCGACTACGAGGTGCTCGAGCCGCTGCTCGACTTTACCCAGGCACTCGATAACGACATCGTTGTTCACCCCGAGGGCGACGTGACCTTTATGTTTCCGCAGGGCGGCGACGTCCCGCGCAACTTGGTATGCAGCGGCACGAGCGACTTTGGCGACTTGGACGAGGCCTTTGCCCAGAGCGACATCGTCTTCACCCGCACCTACACCAGCCAGGCCACGCAGACCGCGCCCATGGAAACCTTCCGCGCCTTCGCGACGACCGATGCCTTCGGCCGCATCTCGGTGACCACCTCTACGCAGGTGCCCTTCCACGTGCGCCGCATGGTCGCGCAGTCGCTCGACATTCCGCAGTCGCAGGTGCAGGTCATCAAGCCGCGCATCGGCGGCGGTTTTGGCTCCAAGCAGACGGGCTGCTGCGAGATCTTCGTGGCGTTCGTGACCCAGCAGACCGGTCGTCCGAGCTACTGCTGCTATACCCGCGAGGAGACCATCACCGCGGGCAACTCGCGACATCAGATGGAGATGACCGTCAAGTTGGGCGCCATGAACGACGGCACCATCACGGCCATCGACCTACATACGCTGTCCAACGCCGGCGCCTATGGCGAGCATGCCACCACGACGATCGGCCTCTCGGGCCACAAGAGCCTGCCCATCTACAACCATGTGAAGGCGAGCCGCTTTAGCTGGGACGCCGTCTACACCAATACCAACCGCGGCGGCGCGTATCGCGGCTACGGTGCTACCCAGGGCCAGTTTGCCGTGGAGAGCGCCGTCAACGAGCTCGCCGACATGCTGCACATGGATCCCGCCGACTTGCGCCTTAAGAACATCGTGCACGAGGGCGAGGTCATGCCGCAGTACTACAACGAGAAGCTCAACGCCTGCGCGCTCGACCGCTGCCTGCTGCGCGCGATGGACATGATCGGCTGGCGCGACAAGCCGCTGGCCGTCGACCTGGGCGACCGCGTGCGAGCCCTGGGCTGCGCGCTCACCATGCAGGGCTCGGGCATCTCCAACGTGGATATCGCCGGCATCGACATGCGCCTTGAAGAGGACGGCTTCATTACCATTGGCACCGGCGCCACCGATAACGGCATGGGCGTCGACACGATCCTGGCGCAGATTGCCGCCGAGGAGCTGGGTGTGGAGAGCTCAATGATCGTGGTGCGCGGCGTGGACACCGACGTGTCGCCGTTCGACGCCGGCTCGTACGCGAGCTCGGGCACGTACGTGACGGGCCTTGCCGCCAAGAACGCCGCGACCGAGCTGCGCGAGAAGATCTGCGCCAAGGCCGCTCAGATGTGGGATGTGGACGCCACTGATGTGGTCTTTGATGGCCAGTACGTGCGCCTGTCCGACGAGCGTGCCGCGCGCGAGCAGAACCGCTACCTCACGCTGCGTGACTTTGCCAACCTGTGCGTCAAGAACATCGCGGGCGGCGATGCGCTCACCTCGCATGCCTCTGCCTGCCTGCCCGTTTCGCCTCCGCCGTTTATGGCTGGCATTGCCGAGGTCGAGGTCGATAAGGCCACGGGCAAGGTGACTGTGGTGGACTACGCGGCGGCCGTCGACTGCGGCACTGTGATCAACGAGGCGCTCGCGCGCGTCCAGGCCGAGGGCGGCATTGCCCAGGGCATCGGTCACGCGCTCTACGAGATTGTCGAGCACGACGACCGCGGCCGCCTGCGCACCGGCAACTTTATGAGCTACAAGCTGCCCACGCGCCTGGATATCGGCAGCATCCGCGTGGCCTTTGAGCCGAGCTACGAGCCGACGGGCCCGTTTGGCGCCAAGTCGATCGGCGAGGTCGTCATCAA